>JADFWS010000021.1 GCA_015234065.1 Candidatus Omnitrophota bacterium | reverse complement strand
GAATGATATCATCGCGTTCCTGGGAAGCCGGGGCTGCGTGATCGCGGGCCATCAGCTGTATCAGGCTCTCGACGGGCCGGTGATCGGCATTCAGTATAACCCTGCGCGCAACAGGCTTTTGTTATGGACAAAGAACGCGATCGGCGTGATCGATCTGTCGTTGGATGAGAATGATGCCAAGCCTGGGGAGCGGGTCCCGGGGATCAAATGGGTGTTTGATAAGGGCCGGGATATCCGGCAATGTTTTTGGGCGTACGGGGCGTCGCACGTGCTCTTTCGTGACGGGAACAATATTTCTATCCTGGAGCCGGTGCCGCAGGGCCCGGCGCATGTTGAATACGTGACCGCTGTCCGGGAGAATACGTCTGTCCTTTATGCGGAGTCGAAGGGTATGCTGTATTACCTCGGAAAAGACGACGGCAAGTTGTACGCGCTGGATATTATTCCACGGGCCGAGATCGGGCTTTCAGCGTTCATGGATAAGAAAGATACAGCAAAGGGTAACAGGTAAAATCATGGCTTTTTTGTATTCGCGCAATGGCCTGACAGGTGGAAAAAAACATTTACAGCGAGCCCTCGAGATCTTTCCGGGGGCGTTAAGCTGGTCTATTTTGGCCGGCATGTCGGCATTGTCTTTTTTTCAACCGCTGATCGCCGCGATCATTATGATCGCGTTCATTTTATTCTGGGTCATGCGACTTTTTTACATGAATATCTTTCTGGTCATTTCTTATATTCGCCTTTCCGTCGACGGGCGGACGGACTGGCTGAGAAGGGTCGGGGATGTCCACGATCCGGCCGCCTGTTTGAAAAATATTCAGAGGATGCGCCTGAGCGCCGGCTGGAAAGAGCGGATCTCCCTTTGGCTGCTCGCTCAGCAGATGGATGTCCTGATCAAGAGCGGGAAATTCCCGCCGTTGCTCGAGGATATCCATCATCTGGTGATCATTCCGGTCATCAAGGAGCGCCGGGATATTGTCGAGCCGGGCATCAAGGCCATGGCCCAGGGCACGTTTTCCGGCCGCAAGGTCCTTATTATGATCGCGCTTGAAGAGCGCGCCAGCGATGCTGTCAAGCAGGACATGGCCGTGCTCGGCGCGCTGTATCGAAAAGATTTCATGGATCTTTGCGTGGTGCTCCATCCGGCCGACCTTCCCGGCGAGGCCAGGGTGAAGGGCGCCAATTGCACCTATGCGGCCAGACAGGCGGCGGATATCTTTTCCGCGCGGGGCATTCCGTTCGAGCATGTGCTGGTTTCCTGCTTTGATGCGGACACCATGGCCACGCCGGATTACCTGAGCTGCCTGACGTTCCATTATATGGTGAATCCCGATCGGGACCGCGCGAGTTATCAGCCGATCCCGGTGTATCATAACAATATTTGGGAGGCTCCCAGTTTTGCGAGGGTTATGGAGATCGGGACATCGTTCTTTCAAATGATCGAGTCGACGAATCCCCGCAAGCTCGTCACATTTTCAAGTCACAGCATGAGCTTCAAGGCGCTCGTCGACATCGGGTATTGGCCGGTGGATATGATATCGGATGATTCGGCGGTGTTCTGGAAAGCGTTCATTCACTACAAAGGCGCCTATCGTGTTATTCCGATGTACACCACGGTATCCATGGATATTGTGACCGGCAGGGACTGGAAGTCGACGCTGGTGAATATTTATAAACAGAAACGGCGCTGGGCCTGGGGTGTAGAGAATCTGCCCATTGTTTTTCGTGCTTTTCTTACGCAGCCGCAGATCCCGTTCAAACAGAAACTCGTCCATGCCGTGAAATTGCTGGATACGTTCATTTCCTGGGCGACCTGGTCGATCCTGCTGGCTTTTGTCAGCTGGCTTCCCGCGGTCTTTTCGAGCCGGGAATTTGAGACAACAACGGTCTATTACACGGTGCCGCGCATCAAGGGCACGATATTCGCGCTGGCATCCGTCGGAGTCGTGGTGTGCATGGTCCTTAGCCTGTCGCTCCTTCCGAAGGAGCCAAGCCCGGGCCGCCTGTGGAGGCGGGTCCTGCATGTGTTTGAATGGCTGTTCATGCCGCTTTTTGTCCTGATCCTCAGTGCTTTCCCGGCGCTGGACGCGCAGACCCGCCTGATGTTCGGGAAGTACATGGAGTTTCAGGTCACGGAGAAAATGCGGCGGAAAGGCAGCGATGGCAGATCCGGTTAACGGCCAGGCGGCTCCCGAGAGAAAGCGGCGCGTGCGTTACGGCGGTAAGAATCCGCGGCGCTTTGAGGAGAAATATAAAGAGCATGCGCCCGAGCGCTATCCCGACGATGTGGCGAAGATCATGCAGGGCGGCAAGACGCCCGCGGGGACGCACCGTCCTATTTGTGTGCAGGAGATCCTTGATATTTTAGATCCGCGCCCGGGCCAGGTCGTGCTTGATGCAACGCTGGGATACGGCGGCCATGCGCGGGAGCTTCTGGCGCGCCTTGTGCCGGGTGGATGTTTGTGGGGCATTGATGTTGATCCCATTGAGATCAAGCGGACCGAAGCGCGCCTGCGGGCGCTCGGCTACGGTGATGACGTGCTTAAGATCCGGCGCATGAATTTTGCCGGAATGCCCAAGATCCTCGCGGATGCCGGCGGCGGGTTTGATGCTGTCCTGGCGGATCTTGGCATTTCTTCCATGCAGCTGGATGATCCGGCACGCGGGTTTACCTTTAAGCAGGAAGGGCCGCTGGACCTTCGGCTGAATCCCGAACGCGGCGAGCCTGCGTCTGCGCTGATCGCAGCGTTGTCGGAGAATGATATTGAAATAATGCTGGCGGAGAATTCCGACGAGCCACATGCCTGCGGCATTGCAAAATCGATTTTCAGGTCGCGCGCCAGGCTCTTGACCACAACGGCGCTGGCGGATGCGGTGCGCCGGGCATTGCCGCGGCGGGAAGATACCGCCCAGAATAAAGATGACATTGATCGTTCTATCCGCCGGACATTTCAGGCCTTGCGCATCGCGGTGAATAACGAATTCTTTGTGCTCGAGCAATTTTTTTTTTTTTTACCCGGATGCTTGAAGCCCGGCGGGAAAGCTGCGGTCCTGACGTTCCATTCCGGAGAAGACACGCGTGTTGTCCGCGCATTCGAGAGCGGCTGCGCGTCGGGGATCTATGCCGCAATGAATCGCGAGCCCATTCGGCCGGGGCGCCAGGAACAGTATGATAATCCGCGGTCGAAAAGCGCGATCGTGCGCTGGGTTGAGCGGGCGAGCATCGGTGTTCTGATGTTTTTATGCGCCGGCATAAGCCGGGTATCCGCAGAGCCGGTGCCTGCGCATGCGCGGGTCGATCCTTTTGGCCCGGGTTGGGTGTGCGAAGAGGGTTTTCATCAGGAAGGCAATGCCTGTGCGGCGCTGGCCGTGCCAGAGCACGCGAAAATGAATGTTCTGGGTAACGGCTGGGACTGCGAAAGCGGTTATGTTAAAGACGGGAATATATGCGTCCCTGTCCGTCTTCCGGAGCATGCGCGCATGGAGCCTTTTGGTAATGACTGGGCCTGTTTTCCAGGATTTTTTAAAAAGGATAAAGAGTGCGTGCCCGTTCCACTTCCGCCGCACGCGCAACTCGACAGCGGAGGAAATGACTGGGAATGCGCGGAGGGATATGGGAAAAACAACGGCGCGTGCCGCCGGCTGTTCGGCGCTGAAAAGATCGCGGAAGAGTCGCGTTACAGGGATGCGCATGCCGGAAATGTGAATGCCGCGTTGGACACCGCGGTGTGTGTGGCCGGGTATAATAAATGTACATCCGCATGTGCTCAGCCCTGGTCTGGCTCATTGACCAGCGCGGAGTTCTTGATGAATTGTTCCAATGCCTGTATGCGCGGGCAGACGGACTGTAACAGCACCAGTGCGGATGCCTCTTGTGCGGCATTTGGCTCTGCCTGCAGCCGTGATTGCCCGAGCGCGGTCCGGGACCTTGGTGTTGCCGGGGCGGCATTCAGCGCGGATGCCCGTCGTGTTTGTGCCAATTCCTGTCAACAAGGCGCGGCCCGCTGTGCGTATCAATTGGAACAAATATCCGCGCGTGCCGGGACACATTGAGTGTCCTGTGTTCGGTTGAGGTCAGCATAATGGAGGTGTGTATGAAGCGCAGACAACAAATGTGGACGTGGGCTGGGATCCTTTTTTTATTGGCGACGGGAGTTATACATCTGGTCGCTGCGCCGGACGCGTTCCAGGAGGCGGCGTATAAGGGTTGGTTGTTCTATGCCAACAGCGCGGGAGCCCTGCTTGCGGCGATCGGAATATATGCGCGCCAGCGCCTGGCGTGGTTCCTTGGGCTTGCGGTCACTTTCGGCGCGATCGCGGGCTATGTGGCAAGCCGCACCATTGGCCTGCCCATGATCCCGCCGGAACCGAACGCGTGGTTTGAGCCGCTAGGCGTCCTGTCCCTTGTTGCGGAATTCGGATTTATGATAATAATGTTCTTGGCCTGGCGTAACAGGCAGGTATAACCATGAAAAGGAATGATCCATGGATGCATTGATGCTGGCCCGCTGGCAATTCGCGATCACGACGTCGTATCATTTTATCTTTGTGCCGCTCTCGATCGGGATCGGGTTGTTAGCCGCGATCATGGAGACGCTGTATATTGTTAAGAAAGATGAGCTGTATCTGCGGATGGCGCGTTTTTGGGGAAAGTTTCTCCTCATCAGTGTTGCACTCGGCGTTGTGACCGGGATCGTGCTGGAATTCCAGTTCGGCTTGAATTGGGCGCGGTTTTCGCGCTATGTCGGGGATATTTTCGGGCCGCCGCTCGCGATCGAATCCTGGGCCGCGTTCTTTCTGGAATCCGTTTTTATCGGCCTTTGGTTTTATGGTTGGAATAAAATTTCAGCAAAGCTGCATTTGATGTGTATTTGGCTCGTGACGCTGGGCGCGATGCTCTCGGCGTTCTGGATCCTGACGGCCAATGCGTTCATGCAGGCACCCGTCGGGTATGTGCTCCGCAATAATCGTATTGAGCTGGTGGATTTTCCGGCAGTGGCCTTGAATCCGCAGGTTCAGCTGGAATTCTGGCACACGGTTTTCGCGTGTATTGTCACGTCGGCGTTCTTTGTGATCGCGGTGTCGGCGTATCATCTGCTCAAGAAGACCGCGGAGTTTGAATTCTTCAGGCGTTCGGTATTGATCGCTAGTATCCTCGGGCTGGCCGGGATCATTGTGACGATGCATGTTGGGCATGACATGGGCGTGCATGTGGCGCGCACGCAGCCTATGAAACTTGCGGCCGCGGAAGCGGTTTGGGATACGCGCACGAACGGTGCGGAGTCCGCGTTCGCGCTGATCGATGAGAAGGCGCGTAAGAATGTGCTGGATGTGCAGATCCCGCAGGTGCTGAATTATCTGATTTATTCCAAGGCCGAAGGGGTTGTGCCAGGAATGAATGACCTTCAAAAGGAGTTCGAGGGGAAATTTGGCGCCGGGAATTATATTCCGCCGGTGACACTCACGTATTGGGCGTTCCGTGCGATGGTTTTCTCCGGCATCGTAATGCTCGTTGTGCTGATGTGGGTATTAGCTATTTCTGTGCATAAGAAGTTTGATCGTTCGCCGTTGTTCTTTAAAGCGCTGATCGCGTCTGCCGTGTTGCCGCATATTAGTAATATCTGCGGCTGGATCGTGACTGAGGTTGGCCGTCAGCCGTGGGTGGTATACACGCTCATGCGCACATCCGATGGCGTTTCATTGAGCGTCAGTGCCGCCGCGGCGCTGGTGTCACTCGTGACGTTTGTGCTGATCTATACGATCCTGATCGTGATCGCGGGATCGCTGACCTTGAAGCTTATTGTTGCCGGCCCGTAATAGGGACACACTATTTTTGTTCTGATTTGTGGCTTTGTTCTGAAATTTATTGATAGAATACCAACAAAAATAGTGTGTCCCATTTTAAGGAGGCGTTCCCGTGGATCTTGCGACACTTTGGTTTTTGATCGTGGCGTATCTTTTTGCCGGGTTCTTTTTTCTGGAAGGGTTTGATTACGGCGTCGGGATCCTGGCGCCATTTATTTCCCGTGAAGAGGCGGACCGCCGGATGATGCTGGGCGCGATCAGCGGCGTCTGGGATGGCAATGAGGTATGGATGGTGTCTGCCGGCGCGGTATTGTTTGCGGCATTCCCGGCGTGGTACGCGACACTGTTCAGCGGTATGTATCTGGTATTTGTTTTTATTCTGGTCGGGCTTATTCTGCGCGGGGTAGGGATCAAATTCCGCAATCAACAGCCGGATCCTGTGTGGCGTGCGTCTTGGGATAAGGCGATCGCGGCGGGAAGCCTGCTCGCAGGGTTTTTGTGGGGCGTTGTCGTTGGCAATCTGCTGCGCGGCATTGCGATCAACGCGGATATGGTGTACGTCGGGCGATGGACAGATCTTTTTAATCCGTTCAGCCTGGCAACGGGAGCGGCGCTCGTTGCACTTTTTGTTTTACATGGCGCGATGTATTTGAACATCAAACTTTCCGGCGCGGCGCTGGTCAAGCTCCAATCAAAACTCACCACGATCTATGGCGTGACACTGCTTGGCGCGGCGGCGTTTTTGGCGTATGCGGCGCTTGAGGTGGGATTGCTTAAAAGCTCGATCGCGCTCGGATGTGCGGCGGCAGCTGTCGTGTTTCTTTTGATTTGTGGCGGTGCACTCAAGAAAAATCCTTTGCTGGCTTTTTGGATGAGCGGATGTACGATCATAGCTGTCGGCGGCGCGGTGTTCGCGCATGTGTACCCGCGGGTCCTTATTTCCAGCCTGGATGCCCGGTGGAGCATGACGATCGCCAACACAAGCTCCTCGCCGTATTCATTAAAAGTGATGAGCCTGGTGGCGCTCATTTTTATTCCGCTTGTGCTCGTGTATCAGGGCTGGACCTATTGGATCCTGCGTAAGCGTATTGAACTAAACGAACCGGGGTATTGAGCACATGACATTTGATGCGTTCGGGCTTTCTAAAGACCTTCTGACCGCGGTTGAACGGGCGGGATATGTGACACCGACGCCGGTGCAGGCGCAGGCGATCCCGGCGATCTTGAAGGGCCGGGACCTGATCGCCCAAAGTAAAACAGGGACCGGGAAGACAGCCGCATTCGTGTTGCCCGCGCTGCAATCTTTTGAAGATACTAAAGATCCTCAGCGTAAGATCATTAAAGTCCTGATCCTTGTTCCGACGCGCGAATTGGCGATCCAGGTGGCGGATGTTATTAAGGTCTTTGGGCGGAGCCTGGCGCGGCCGCCGCGCACGAGCCTGCTTCTTGGCGGTCTGAATATTGACCTGCAGATCAGGAATCTGCATCACGGCGCAGACATTGCGGTCGCGACACCGGGGCGCCTGCTTGATTTGATCCGCCGCAAGGCGGTCGGCCTGGCCTCGCTCAGCCTGCTCGTCGTCGATGAAGCGGATAAGATGTTCGACATGGGATTTGCCGACGAGCTTGCAGAAGTCCTGAAGGCATTGCCGGTGAAGCGTCAGAACGTTCTTTTTTCCGCGACACTGCCGGAAAAGATCGTCAGCCTGACGCAAACATTCATGAACGAGCCTGTTCGGGTTGCGATGGAAGACGCGGCCCCGCTTGTGTCCGGCGTGCATCAGCGGGCTATTGAGGTGAACAGGAATAATCGCGGGCCGTTGCTGCGCCATTTGATCATAAGCGAGCGCTGGGAATATGTGCTGGTGTTTGTGGCTACGATCCGGGGCGCGGATATGCTCGTCGTGAAATTGAGGAACGCGGGTATCATGGCCAATGCGCTTCATGGCGCCATGACGCAGACCCAGCGCACGTCGGTCTTGCGTGAGTTTAAAACAAAAGAGATCAAAGTGCTTGTGTCCACGGATCTGATGGCCCGCGGCATTGATGTCGATCAATTATCGTATGTGGTGAATTACGATCTGCCGCGTTCGGCGAATGATCATATTCATCGCATCGGCAGGACAGCCAGGGCTGGTAAGACGGGGGTTGCTGTTTCGTTCATCGGGCATGAAGACCAGGCGCATTTTCGGCTGATCGAAAAAAGGACGCGCACACGTGTTCCTCGGGAGGCTGTTGCGGGATTTGAATTAACAGGTGAGGCGCTTTTGCCGGAAAAAGGTCCGGCGCCGGTTAAAAGCCATCGGATGAGCAAGAAAGACAGGGCGCGCGCATTAGCGGGCGGAGCTTAATATATCAGGACAGCAGGCGTCGGAGATCCGGCGCCGTTAAGGCCAAGAATGAACGCAACAAGTTTTTTACTGACGTGCAAACCGGATTTTGAAAAAGTACTGATACGCGAGATCGCACTGTGCGGCCTTCTTCTTAAGGAAGAGGGGCCGGGCTGGATCCTGACGGAACGCAGCGGCGCGCCTGAAAAAACACTCCCCGTAAGAGAGCTTTGTTTTGCCTGTTTTATTTTAGAGAATCCGGTGATCATTACGGCGACATCCAGCAATGGCCTGGCCGAGAAGCTTGTTGATTTTCTGGCCGGCCAGATCGGGACAAAAAAGATAGAAGGGCCGCTTGGGTCGCTTTTCTTTTCGTCGGGAGACGAGAAGCTCATCCATTATGCGGAAACGGTGCAGAGCCGTTTTGCGGAAAAGTTCCGGAAGAAAATATCGCGCGTGGCCAAACTGCTGAAAGACGGCATTCCGTCGGGCCATGATTTTTCAGAAGGCCTGTTCGTGCATTTTACGGATTTTAATCAGGCGCGCGTGTCGTTTCGGGCGCGGTCTCAGGGCCAGCAGCGCATGAAGATGGATCCGCAGGCGCCGGCGCGGTCGTATCTGAAGATCGAAGAGGCTTTTTATATGATGGGGCATGCCCCTCGCCCGAATGATACGGTTGTAGATCTTGGCGCCGCGCCGGGAGGCTGGAGCCTGGGCGCGCTGAAACGGGGGGCCATGGTCACGGCGGTGGATAACGGCCCGCTCAAGGAGCCGGTGCAGTCCCATCCGAATCTTCATCATTTGAAAGAGGATGCGCTGAAATTTTATCCGGACGAAGGGGTTGTGTCCGACTGGCTGTTATGCGATATCCTGGACAGGCCGGATATTATTTTCGCGGTCCTGCAGAAATGGTTCAGCCGCCGCTGGTGCCGTTATTTTGTGGTGAATCTGAAGGTCGGGCGCATGGATCCGGTTTTATTGCTTAAAAAGATCCGGGATGAGAAAGAAGGGCTTGCGCCGCATTGCCGGTCTTTAACCATTCGCCAGTTGTATCACGATCGCGAAGAGATCACGCTCATGGGCGAGTTAAAAGCGGCTGCAGGGCGGAATCCTGCATAATTCATAAATATATTTGTCGTTTATGGTATCCTTGGGTATCAGAAAATAGAGAGGTGTGTGTATATGGCATATCCGGTCCAGTCCAGTGAGCAGCGTCAGAGCCAGCGTGTTGATGCTGACCTGCCGGTGGAGATCAGTATCGGGTCGCAGCTTGTCCTGCAAGGGAAACTGAAAGACGTATCCCTGCGCAGCGCGTTCATTATTTTAAAAGGCAGCGTGTATTTCCAGATGAATGATGAGGTCGGGTTTACGATCCAGTGTGTACCCGGCAATGAATCCAAGGTGATCCATGGGCAGGCGCGTATTTCGCGTATCGCCCCAGGCGAAGGGATTGTTATTTATTTTACACGGATGGACGACGGGTCCACCACCCGGCTGAAGAAACTCGCCGGAGCATAACGACAAAAGGAGAGGCTATGGCAGTGATGGCAAGCGCGCGGCACATTCTGGTGCCGACAGAAAAAGAATGTTTGAAATTGAAACAGGATATCGAGGCCGGGCTGGATTTCGCGGCGGCGGCGCAAAAATATTCCAAGTGCCCGTCGGGTAGAGACGGCGGGGCCCTTGGCCAGTTCTCCCGCGGGCAGATGGTGCCCGAGTTCGACCGGGTGGTATTCGCGGAGGCTGTCGGCAAGGTGCACGGCCCGGTCAAGACCCAGTTCGGGTATCATTTAATCGAGATCACACAACGGACAGATGCTTGATCCGGTTGGAAAGCAGTTGAAGTTATGGGTAAGGCAGAGAAGATCCCGGAGCTCAAGTATTCTCCGGAAGAAATACAGCGGTGCATTCAGATGATCGAAAGCCTGGTCGGTGATGGCATCCAGCTCGCCCAGCTTCCCCATGAGCAGCGGGTGGCGCTCATGGTCGCGGCCGGAAAACTTTCCCGCCCGGGGCGCGAGGAGATCCGTGTCCGTTTGAGCCAGCGGCGTCAGGTCAAGCGGCAGAAGGTCGATATTCAGGAGCGCGCGTTGCGCGCGGCTACCGGGATCCGTGCGGCCCGGCAGGACAAGGTGTTCGTGGCGCCGAAGCAGATCCAGGGCCCGCTGCCTGAGGCGGGGGCCGAGGCTCCTGAGCTTACCAAGCCGCGCAATTGTTATGTGTGCAAGAAAGAATTCACCCGCCTGCATTTCTTTTATGATTCCATGTGCCCGGAGTGCGCCGACTTTAATTACGGCAAGCGCTTCCAGACAACATCACTCAAAGGGCAGGTAGCGCTCATTACAGGTTCGCGCCTCAAGATCGGGTATCAGGCGACGCTGATGATGCTGCGTGCCGGGGCGCGCGTGATCGCAAGCACGCGCTTTCCCGTCGACAGCGCCTTGCGTTATGCGCGCGAAGCGGATTTTAAGGAGTGGGGCGACCGCCTGCATGTATACGGGCTCGACCTGCGGCATACGCCGAGTGTGGAGATCTTTTGCAATTATATTGAGCATAAATACGACCGGCTGGACCTGCTTATTAACAATGCCGCGCAGACCGTGCGCCGTCCGCCTGGATTTTACGCGCATATGCTCGATCATGAAGCCTTGCCGTTCCAGGACCTGCCGAAAGACGCGCAGATGCTTCTGGCGCCGTTTGAGGCGTGTAAGAAACAGCTGCGCCTCGATACAGATGTGGTGCCGCCAAGCGATGCGTCGATGCCGGTGTCCTGGAATGGCAAGGTTCCAGGGATCGGGCTTGCCGCGTCGGCGAGATTATCGCAGCTTCCGTATGAATATGATCATACACTTTCGGTGGCAAAAGTATTTCCCAAGGGCGAGCTCGATGCTGATCTTCAGCAGGTCGACTTGCGTGCCACGAACAGCTGGCGCCTGCGCCTGGGCGAGATCCCGACCGCGGAAATGCTTGAGCTTCAACTGGTCAATGCGGTCGCGCCGTTCGTGTTGTGCAACAGGCTTTCCAGCATGATGAAGCGCGATAATACGGGAAAGAAACATATTGTGAATGTGTCGGCGATGGAAGGGAAATTCCACCGTTTTGTGAAGACCGACCGTCATCCGCATACGAATATGGCGAAGGCTGCGCTTAATATGCTCACACATACCTCGGCGAGTGATCTGGCGAAAAGCGGTATTTTTATGAACGCGGTCGATACCGGCTGGGTCACGGACGAAGATCCGTTCGCTTTGTCCATGCGCAAACAGGAAGTGCATGATTTTCAACCGCCGCTCGATATTGTCGATGGCGCGGCGCGCGTGTGTGACCCGTTCTTTCACGGCATTATTACCGGACAGCATTGGTACGGCAAGTTCCTGAAAGATTATTTCCCCGTGGATTGGTAAACAGGTATGGCGCCCAGGATCCGGCTTATTGTCACGTCGTCATTTGGCCTCGAGGCTGTGGTGAAGAACGAAGTTCTTGACCTCGGCTTTCGGGACGTTGTGATGTCGGACGGAAAAGTGGAATTTGACGCCGAGATCAAGGATATTCCGCTGTTGAATATCTGGCTGCGCGCGGCAGACCGTGTCCTGCTTAAGCTCGGTGAATTCCCGGCGGATGATTTCGGCAAGCTCTTTGACGGCACCCGTGCGCTTCCCTGGGAAGATTGGTTTATTCAGGATGCCATGATCACGGTCATTGGCAAGTCGGTTAAATCAAAGCTTCTGAGTGTCCGGACGTGCCAGTCGATCGTGAAAAAAGCGATCATTGAGCGTTTGAAAGAAAAACTTTCAGCGGACATTCTGCCCGAGACCGGGCCGGAATTCACGGTGCAGGTGGCATTGTATAAAGATGTGGCCCAGTTGACGCTTGATACGTCGGGTGCGGGCTTGCATAAGCGCGGGTACCGGACAACGATCGGCGAAGTGCCGATCCGGGAAAATCTGGCGGCGGCGATGCTCTTGCTCGCGTCACTCGACCGCAATGAGCCGCTCATTGATCCGATGTGCGGGTCGGGAACGATCCTGATCGAAGCCGCCATGATGGCGCGGAATATCGCGCCGGGCCTGAAGCGGGAATTTGCGTCAGAAAAATGGCCCGTGATCGACAAACTATTTTGGGATGAGGCCAGGCACGCAGCGCGCGAAGCGATTTCTCTTGAAGGCCCGTTGCAATTATTCGGTTATGATATTGATCCCGCGCGTATCGCGGATTGCCGTGTGAATGCCAAACGGGCCGGGGTCGATAAAGATATTGTTTTTGCGCAGCAGGATATTTGCAGCCTTAAACTTGAAGCGCCGTCGGGAACGATGGTGTCCAATCCGCCTTATGGTATCAATTTGCTGAAGCCCGAAGACCTGGTGCCGATCTATCATGCGTTGAATAATATGTTTAAAGACCGCCCTGCATGGGCGTTGTATATTATTACTGCGGACCGCCGGTTCCCGCAGTATTTCAAGCGCAGCCAGCCGGACAAGATCCGCAAGCTGTTCAATGGAACGTTGGAAGTTCATTATTATCAGTATTATGGAAAGTAGGTGCCTGGCATGAATGTCATAAAGAAACGTATAGCCGCATGTTGCGCGGCCGTTCTTGTGTTGGCAGGGATGTATTTCTTTTGGTTTTCGCCGCGATATACCGTACCGGTCCTGACGTATCACAGTTTTGATGTTTCTGGCATAGCGGATATGCTTTTGTCCGTGACCCCGTCGCGCTTTGAGCAACAGATGGCGTTCCTTAAAAAACATGGGTATCAGGTGGTTTCATTCAACGAGGTTGCGGAAGGCCTTAAGGCCGGAAAACAGTTTGCGCACAATACGGTCGCGATCACGATCGATGACGGGTATCAGAACAATTATGAGTATGCCTATCCGGTCTTAAAGAAATACGGATTTCCAGCGATCATTTTTGTGGCGACAGATGTCATGAGCCTGTCGTGGGATGAGATCAAGGAAATGGCAGCGAACGGGATCGCGTTCGGTGGACATACGCGGCATCATGTGTATTTGCCGGGGATCGATGATAAAAATGTCCTTTGGGATGAAATTGACGGCAGCAAAAAGGCGCTGGAAGCGCACGGGCTTGCGGCAAAATACTTTTGCTATCCTATCGGAGGCTTCACGACGGAAGTAAAGGCGCTGGTGCAAAAGGCCGGATATAAGGCGGCGTGCACCACGAATCGCGGCCGGGATCCCCGGAATCGGGAAGACGCCTATGAGATCAACCGCGTGTCCATCCGGAATTCCGACAACCCGTTTATTTTCTGGGCCAAGCTTTCCGGATATTATAATGTGTTCCGGGCCAGAAAAGAGCTCCGCGAATAATGGTGCCTGGCGCCATTAGGAGCGACCTACTATGAAAAAGCTGTGTGCGAAGTTGCTTCAGATCAAGGATCTCAACCGGATCTTATCGGAAAGTCAGGCGCCGGAGCATCGGCTTAAAAGGGTTTTAAGCGCGTTTGACCTGGTGATCTTCGGTGTTGGTGTTATTATCGGCGCCGGGATCTTTGCGACTGTGGGAACAGCGGCGGCGGGCGATGCGGCACGGCCGGGGGCTGGGCCCGCGCTTATTCTGTCATTCGGTTTGACCGCCGTTGCCTGCGCATTCGCCGCGCTTTGCTACGCGGAACTGGCTTCGCTCGTTCCTATTTCCGGAAGTGCGTATACCTATTCTTACGCAACGTTTGGCGAATTCGTGGCGTGGATCATTGGCTGGGATTTGATGCTCGAATACGGGGTCGGCAGTATTGCGGTGTCGCTCAGCTGGTCCGGATATTTTCAAGGATTCCTGCGCGGGCTGGGTATTCAGTTTCCGGATTGGGCCACGGTCGATTATCGTTCGGCCATGCAGGGGGTTGAGAAAGCTTCGGCATTGATCAAAAGCGGCACGCCGCTCGAGCAGTTGAGCCCTGGCCTTGTGCATGCGCTACATGCGGTCCAGGGAGCGCCACATCTATTCGGCCTTCCGATCATTTGTAATTTACCGGCGAGCCTGATCGTTCTTGTGTTGACCGTTATTCTGGTCGTCGGCATTAAGGAAAGCGCCCGTTTTAATCTGATCATTGTGGCGATCAAGCTTGCGGTCCTCGGGCTTTTTATTTTTATTGGAATGGGGCATGTGAAGCCGGAGAATTGGGTGCCATTTGCGCCTAATGGTTTTGCCGGGATCAAGGCCGCCGCCGCGATCGCGTTCTTTGCATATATTGGTTTTGATGTTGTATCGACCGCGGCAGAAGAAACGAAGAATCCCAAACGCGATGTGCCCATCGGGATCATCGGTTCATTGCTGATCGCTACGATCATTTATATGTGCGTGGCCGCGGTCTTTACGGGGCTTATTCCGTTTCCGGCGTTGAAGGCGGCCATGGCATCGGAAAAAGCAGAGCCTTTGGCATTTGCCTTGCGTTATGCGAATATTGGCTGGGCGGCCGGGATCATTGCTTTTGGCGCGATCGCCGCACAGCTGGCGGTCTTGCTGGTACTTCAGATGGGCCAGTCGCGGATATTCTTTTCCATGGCGCGCGATGGGCTTCTGCCATCGGTATTCGCGAAGGTGCATCCGAAATTCCGCACGCCGTATGTTACGACCATTCTTGTTGGTGTGATCGTGGCGATGATCGCCGCGTTCACGAATATTGACGAAATGGTGGACCTGACGAATATTGGCACGCTTTTTGCATTTGCGCTCGTGTGCCTGGGCGTCATTATCCTTCGTGTGAAAGAGCCCGGGCGTCACCGGACATTCAGCGTGCCCTTTAGCCCTGTCACGCCGCTGATCGGTGCGGCAGCCTGTATTTTTCTAATGACCGCGCTTCCCATGGTCACATGGATCCGCTTCTGGGTATGGCTCGGCATCGGCGTTGTGGTCTATTTTTCGTATGGTATTCGTCATAGCGCGCTGCGAAAGAAGTAATTCTTTCTTTTTTACAACTCTTTGCTACAATACCGCCTTCCCAATAACAGGCAGTAAGGATATCCATGATCAACGTGAATGGCGTCTCCCTTCAATACGGGCAGCGCAAATTATTTTCTGATGTCAATATTACGTTCTCTCCGGGCAACTGTTACGGGCTGATCGGCGCGAACGGGTCCGGCAAGTCGACGTTCCTCAAGATCCTTTCCGGTGAGATTGATTCCACGTCGGGCGATGTTTCTATTCCGCCGGGCTTGCGCATGTCGGTCCTGAAGCAGAATCATTTTGAATTTGACGAGCACACGGTCCTGGCGACGGTCCTCATGGGCCATAAGCGCCTGTATGAAGTCATGACGCAAAAAGACGCGATCTATGCCAAGCCGGATTTTTCCGAGGCGGACGGCCTTGTGGTCTCCGAACTTGAAGGCGAATTTGCGGAGATGGACGGCTGGAACGCGGAATCCGACGCCGCGAAACTGCTCACAGATCTCGGTATTGAAACGCCCATGCATAGCATGCTCATGAAACAGCTTGAAGGCGGGCAAAAAGTGCGCGTGCTGTTGGCGCAGGCGCTCTTTGGCAATCCGGATATTTTGCTTCTCGACGAGCCGACGAACCACCTGGACGTCGAGACCTGTATGTGGCTTGAGGAGTTCCTGTCGAATTTTGAGAACACCGCGGTCGTGGTCTCGCATGACCGCCATTTTCTGGACAATGTCTGCACACATATTGCGGATATCGATTACGCGAAGATCAAATTATATTCCGGTAATTATTCGTTCTGGTCGGAGTCGAGCCAGCTGGCGTTGCGCCAGAGGAGCGAATCCAACAAGAAGATCGAAGAGAAGCGCAAGGAGCTTCAGGATTTCATCGCGCGGTTTAGTTCCAATTTGTCCAAGTCGCGCCAGGCCACGAGCCGCAAAAAGGTGCTGGAAAAGCTCACGATCGACGAGATCGAGCCATCATCCAGAAAATATCCTTTCGTCGGATTTGAGCCGGAGCGCGATGCCGGTAATGACCTCCTGTCGATCGATAATTTCGCCAAAACGATCGACGGACAGGTGATGTTCAATCGCCTGAATTTGACGATCGAAAAAGGCGATAAAGTCGCTTTTGTCGGCGCGAACGACCTGGCAAGGACGGCGCTATTTCAGATCCTGATGGGAGAAATGGCCGTTGACAGCGGCACGTTCAAATGGGGCGTGTCGACCAAGCGCGCCTATTTTCCGAAGGACAATGCGAAATATTTTGAATCCACGCTTAGCATTGTGGATTGGCTGCGTCAGTTTTCAGATGATAAGACAGAGAATTTTATCCGCGGGTTTCTCGGGAAAATGCTTTTTACCGGAGAAGAGTCGCTCAAGGCGTCGAATGTCCTCTCGGGTGGTGAAAAGGTGCGTTGTATGCTTTCGCGCATGATGCTTCTTAAGCCGAATGTGGTCATTCTCGATGAGCCAACGAATCACCTGGACCTTGAAGCGATCACATCCTTGAACAAAGGCCTGGAGCGTTTTCGCGGTACGATCCTGTTCTCATCGCATGACCATCAGCTTATTCAGACGGTTGCCACGCGCATCATTGAGATCGCGCCCAAGGGCGTTATTGACCGCAGCGGCATGCCGTATGACGAGTACCTGGCCGATGAGCGCATCAAGGCGTTGCGAAAAGAATTATATTCTTGACCCCGTACTATTTTTTAACGTTACAATACTGATATGAGTTCCGCAGAGATCCCTGCCCTGCTTGAGAGTGCGCTTTTACAGCGTGAATCATTGAAAAATTGTACGAACGCGGTCCGGTTGGTGAACGGATTCGGCGACGGGCTGGACGGCCTTGTCCTCGAGCAGTATGATACGCATTTTGTGGCCCAGATCTTTGACGCGTCCTGGTTCGGCCAGTACGAGGTTTTGGCTGGTTTTGTCCGAAAGCTTGGCGGCCGTTATTTTATTGTGAAAGACCGCACCGAAACGGCGTCGTCGAAGCCTGATGCGATCAAGGCTACGGTATGGATCGATGAGGCGCCAGCGCAGACAGAAGTGGTAGAGAACGGGCTTCGTTTTAGCGTCGATTTGAACGATACGCTCAACAGCGGCCTTTTTCTGGATATGCGCACGAACCGGAAAATGGTCGCGGCATTAAGCGCAGGCAAAAAGATCCTGAACGGCTTTGCGTATACGTGTTCGTTCGGCGTGTATTGCCGGGCGGCGGGTGCGGCCAGTGTCACGAATGTGGATATTAGCAAAAAAGTGCTGGAGCGCGGCCGGGCCAATTACGCGCTCAATAGCATTGTCCCGACACCCAATGAATTCATCCGTGCGGATGTGGTTGAGTATTTGGAGCGTGCGGTGAAAAAAGACAACCGGTTCGACGGCATTATCCTGGATCCGCCGTCGTTTGCCCGGCATGAAGGCAAGGTATTCAGCGTCCGCAAGGATATGGCCGGCCTTATTGCAATGGCGTTTAAGGTGCTCAATCCCGGCGGCTTTCTGTTCGTGGCGACGAATTTCAGCGGCCTGATCCCTGAAGACCTCGAGGGCATGATCGAGCAGGGAAGTGGCGGACATGATGTTCATGAGATGACGCAATATACCCAGGATATGGATTTCCCGGGGAGTGGTTCCATGCAGGAAAGCTATCTGGCCGCGGTGCTGGCCAAAGTATAAAAATCAACAAGGACATGTATGAGAAATTCTTCGTATCAGCCCAAGCGCAATCAAAAACAGAATAACAGGCGCCCGCATTCCGGCAGGCCGCATCAGGGCAAACCGGCGTACGGTGCGTCACTCAGGCCGTCTCGTCCTGTAATGGATGAAGTGACAGGCAAGTTCTTTTCCGGCATTCCGGTCGATCCTACGCCGCGTATCCGCCTGGAGAACGGCAGCCAGGAGCTTACCATGCGCGCGCTGGATCTCATTTGTCCGATCGGCATGGGCCAGCGCGGGCTGATCGTCGCGCAACCCGGCTCGGGAAAAACAACGATCCTTAAACATATCTGTCAGGCGGTAGGCAAGGCCTATCCGCAGATAAAACTTTATTGCCTTCTGGTGGATGAGCGCCCGGAAGAGGTGACTGATTTCCGTCGGAGCGTGACCGCTGATGTGCGCGCTTCTTCCACAGATCAGGAATATGAGCATCACGTGAAGACCGCGGACGACCTCATGCGTGAGGCGATGCAGGCCGCCGGGAACGGCGAAAATGTCATGATCCTCATTGATTCGCTGACGCGCCTGGCGCGGGTGCATAACGCCGAGCGCCAGTCGAGCGGGCGTACGATCTCGGGCGGGCTTGACGCGCGTGCGCTCGAAGTCCCGCGCCGTATTTTTGGCGCGGCACGCAAGATCGAGAATGGTGGCTCACTTACGATCCTCGCGACGATCCTTGTTCAGACCGGAAGCCGCATGGATGATGTTATTTTTGAAGAGTTCAAGGGGACGGGCAATATGGAAATTGTCCTGTCGCGCGACCTTGCGAACAGGCGCATGTTCCCGGCTATTGATATTGCCAAGAGTGCCACGCGTAAAATGGAACTGCTGCTGGATGCGGATGAGCTGAAGCCTGTTGAAGCGATTCGCCGCGTACTGGCTGGATTCGGGCCTGTCGAGGCCGGAGCCAAGCTTCTGGAACAGTTAAAAAAGTTTCCGACGAATAAAGAGCTGATCGCGGCAGTCACTCTGCATGATGATTAAACGTCATCCTGAGCCCGCAGGCGAAGGATTCCCGCCATTATTTTGTTTGTTCCTTTGTACGCGTTGTTATTGAGTTAACACATGATGAATAATGCCTTTTCTTCAGGATCTCG
>JADFWS010000020.1 GCA_015234065.1 Candidatus Omnitrophota bacterium | reverse complement strand
CTTGGTCCGCTGATAATTGACGTCAAAATCTTTGGCAGAAATATTCTGGCCGAAAAGCTTTCCCGCGGTCCTGTTGAATTTGCTGGCGGAAGAATAGCGTGACATGCTGAATCCAAAAGCGAACGAAATAATGATGATCGTGGAAACGACCCAGAGGACTTTTTTGGCAACGCCCTTGTGGCGAAATACTTTCAGCATATGATCTTCCTTTACTAGGACAGGTTAACTGGTTGAAGAATGGTGATGATTATAAGGAGGCGGTTCTGGTTTGAAAAGGATTTTTTTTGCTATCTAAAACCTTTTTTCTTTATCTTTTTAACTTTTTGCATATAATAGTCGCGAACTTAAAACAATGGAGAGCTGTTATGTCCAAGGTGTTAAAGCTGGGTATTCCTAAAGGAAGTTTGCAGGACGCGACCGTTGCCCTTTTTGCCAAGGCTGGGTATAAGGTCGGCGTGTCAAGCCGTTCCTATTTTCCGTCGATCGACGATGTCGAGATCTCGCCGGTGTTGTTACGTGCGCAGGAAATGTCGCGTTATGTCGAAGATGGGACGCTCGATTGCGGGATCACGGGCATGGACTGGATCCATGAGAACGGGTCCAAGGTCGAATATCTTTCTGAACTGGTGTATTCCAAGGCAACGGCGACAAAAGTGCGCTGGGTGCTGGCGGTTCCGGAAGCGTCTAATATTAAGTCTGTGAAAGATCTCGCCGGGAAAAAGATCGCGACGGAAGTGGTTGGGATCACGAAAAAATATTTGCAGAAGCATAAGGTCAAGGCCGAGGTTGAATTCAGCTGGGGCGCCACCGAAGCCAAGGTCACAACAGGCCTGGTCGACGCGATCGTTGAGCTGACCGAAACCGGAAGCAGCCTGCGTGCCAACAAGCTGCGCATTGTCGAGACGCTGTGCGAATCCTCGACCCAGTTCATTGCGAACAAGGCGTCGGTGAAAGATGCCTGGAAGCTCCGCAAGATGGAGCAGGTGGTCATGCTTTTGAAAGGCGCTCTGGCCGCGAACAATATGGTCGGGCTCAAGATGAATATCGAGGAAAAGAACGTTAAAAAGGTGCTTGAAACGCTGCCGGCGCTCAAGAACCCGACGATCGCGCCGCTGACCCAGGAAGGCTGGGTCGCGATCGAGACCGTGATCGAAGAAAGCATTGTGAGGACGATCATCCCGACGCTAAAGGATTGCGGCGCCCAGGGGATCATTGAATATTCATTGAATAAGCTGATACTTTAATGGTCAGATGGTAGGTGTCTGACATGTATACTAACAGGAGACCAACATGCCTTGCGGAAGAAAAAGAAAGTTAAGAAAGATCAAGACCCATAAGCGTAAGAAGCTGCGTAAGGCACTTCGCCATCTCAAGAAGAGAGATTCCCGCTAATATTGGCCAAGGATATAACTATGCGGCGGAATGCCCGAAAGCGTGTCATAGGTATGGCGTGGGTGCTTTCGGTTTCCGCCGCATGGTTTTTTTTGCCTGCGGTGTGTATCGCCGCTCCTTCCGTTAATCCTGTTATCAGCCGATTAGAACAGTCCAGTACGTCTCTGGGGATCGCCCATTATATTATGGGTATGAATGATGAGATGAATGACGCGCCCGATAAAGCGCTGCTCGAGTATGCGCGTGCGGTGCAATATGACGGCAGTGCGTTTTTGCCGCATCTTCGTTTGGGGATGAGTTATCTTCATGCCTCGAGCGCGCGGGCTGCCCGCGAAGAGTTTACGGCGGCGATCAAGATCAGGCCCGACGATATGCAGGCGCATTATTATCTGGCACTCGCTTATTCAGCGTTACAGGATGTGGACAAAGCCGCCAGTGAATTTGAGCTGATCCTAAAAAATGCTTCTGCGTCTGATCCCAAGAACGCCGAGCTTTATTTGTACCTTGGGCAAATGTATGTTTCCCAGGACAAGATGGATCAGGCGGTCCTGCAGTTTGAAAAATTGCTTCAGGTTCAGCCTCAAAATACGGATATCATGTATGTCGTGGCGTCCCGATACTTGGAAGTTAATCGCCGGGATGATGCTAAAGCGTTATTTCTTAAATGTATCGATGCAGATCCGGTCCATAGCGGATGCCTGAATGCCCTGGCGTATACATATGCAGAAGACAACACGAAAATGGATGATGCGCTGCGGTTTGTGACGCTCGCGCTTAAGGCGGAGCCTGATAACGGAGCGTATTTGGACACACTCGGTTGGGTGTATTATCGCAAAGGCATGTATGTGGACGCGTTAAAAGAGCTGAATAAAGCGAATGTGTTGATTGATGACCCCGTGCTGTTTGATCATCTGGGGGAAGTTTATATGAAACTTGGAAATCCGGATATGGCTAAGAAGTACTGGCACAAGTCGCTTGAGCTTGACGGTGAACAGCCTGTATTAAAGGGAAAGCTTCAGGATGTGGAGCGGCCTGAAGTGTTTAACAGAACCGGAACAAAATGACGGCTTGCGTGTTAAAACTTTTATCTCCCGCCAAGCTGAATCTCACACTAAAAATATTAGGGAAGCGGCCTGACGGATTCCATGAATTGGAAACGCTGTTTGAGCGGATCGATCTTGTGGATGAGATCACGTTCAAGCCCGCGCCTGAGGGCATACATATTTCGTGTGACCATCCGGATGTGCCGTGTGATGAGCGGAATCTCGTATTTAAAGGAGCGCGATTATTACAGGAAGGTGAACATGTTACGCATGGTGCCCGGATCCATATTAAAAAACGTATTCCGGTGGCAGCCGGGCTTGCGGGGGGATCTTCGAACGGAGCTACGGCGATACGCGGGCTGGATCAGCTTTGGGGATTAAAGCTGTCACGCGCGAAACGTGTGGCATATGCCAAAAAACTGGGCAGTGATGTGGCGTTTTTTTTGTATGACACCCCTTGGGCCGTTGGACTTGGCAGGGGAGAGAAGATAAAGCCGGTGACGATCAAGCCTCAATACTGGCATGTGCTGATTACACCATCTGTTCCAGTCCTGACCAAAGATGTTTATGGCCATTATGCGGGTACGCATAAGGCCCAAATTCGACCTAAGAGGGGTGGGGATTTTGGGTTGACAAAATTAAGTGATGATGTTATTATTCTCATCCGCTCTTTAAGAAAAATGGATTTTTACGGGGTCGGAAAGGGCCTTTCGAATGACCTTTCTCCGTCGATGTTGGCCTTGAGGCCCCGATTGGCAGAATTGCAGCAAAAACTGCAAAAACAGGATGTCAGGGGTGTTTCTTTTTCCGGAAGCGGACCTTCTATTTTCGCGATCACAGAAACGCGCGCTCAGGCCGAGCGCGTGAAGAAGGTTTTTGCTCTGGTGTATAGCCAAGTCTTTATCGTTCAGACGTTGTAACGTCTTAACCGGGAGAGATGGCATGGAAATCACCGAGGTCCGGGTCTTCCCCAAAGAAGGCGCGGATAAAAAGCTCAAGGCCTATGTAACGGTCACTTTTGACAGCTGTTTTGTGGTGCGCAACATCAAGATCATTGACGGCAAGGACCATGTGTTCATTGCCATGCCGTCAAAGAAGCTTCGTTTCGCCTGTCAACAGTGCCATTACAAGAACGAGACGGAAAGCCGGTTTTGTAACAAGTGCGGCACGGCGTTGCCCCTGGTCCGTGAAGAGGATCTGGAGCGGACAGCGGATGCCAAACTTCAGCATCGGGATATTGCGCATCCGATCACTAAAGATTTTCGTGAGTATGTGCAGGCAAGAGTGTTGGAGGCGTATCACCGGGAATCCGGGCTGTTTCAAAGGCCATCCGTTGTATCCATGATGGATCGCTGATCCGGTTTAAAGGATTGGACAATAAAGCGGGCATGTCCCGTTGAGCTCATTGCCTGGTAGTGTAATGGTAACACATCAGATTTTGGTTCTGAGTTTCTAGGTTCGAATCCTAGCCGGGCAGTTTTTTTGATCGTGCACAGCGGGGGTTGTTCTTTGACGTGGCATGTATATATTCTCGAGTGTAAAAATAAAAGTTTTTATACCGGGATCACGAATGATCTGGAACAACGGCTGAAAAAACATCAACATGGCCTGGGCGCGAAATATACCAGGGCATTTGGTGCGGACAAATTTGTGTATACCGAAGATTTTTCCACAAGATCAGACGCGCTAAAGCGTGAGGCCAAGATCAAGGGTTTGACACGGGATATGAAGGAAGCGCTTATTAATGGTGCGTTACCAAGATCTTCCTCGTAAATAGATATTATGGCTCAACTGAAGACCATTATTCTGGCGGCGGGCAAGGGGACGCGGTTCAAGTCTGACACGCCGAAGGTTCTTCATCTGCTCGCAGGCAAGCCTGTCCTGAATTACGTTCTGGATGTGGCGGAAAATTTAAGTTCTTTGAAAACATATGTGGTGGTGGGGCATCAGGCCGAACGTGTCGCCCAGCTGGTCGGCGCCCGCGCGGTGATCGTGGAGCAAAAAGAGCAGCTCGGGACCGCGCACGCGGTTCAAATGTGCATGCGGCATCTTAAAGGTTTTCGTGGGGATGTCCTGGTCATGTGCGGGGATACACCGCTGTTGGATAAGGGGCTTCTTCGCCAGCTGTTGACCCGGCATGCGCGTACTAAAAGTGTTGGCACGGTGTTGACGGCCAATATTCAGGATCCGTCGGGATATGGCCGGATCATGCGTGATGCCAAAGGCGCTTTTATCGCGATCCGCGAGGAGAAAGACGCTTCGGCGGATGAAAAGAAGATCCATGAGATCAATACCGGCGTGTACTGCTTTAAAGCGGACGCGCTGTTGAAATTTATTACACGGGTCCGGCGCAACGAAAACAAAAAAGAATTTTATCTGACGGATACGATTGAACTTTTTCTGGCGAATGGGCTGAAGGTTGAAACATTGGTGACGAATGACTGGACCGTGAATCTCGGGTTGAACACGCGCGCGGATCTTGCGTTGGCAGAAGCGATCCTGCGTGAAAAAATATTAAAGCGTTTGATGGCCGATGGCGTGACGATCACGGATCCGGCGACGACATATGTTGAGAATGGTGTGACGATCGGCCAGGATACGGTCATTTATCCGTGTACGTATATTCATCACGGGGTGCGTATCGGAAAGAATTGTTCGGTCGGGCCGTTTGCGCGGCTTCGCCCCGGGACGGTTCTTGGGAATGGTGTTGCGGTCGGTAATTTTGCTGAGATATCGCGGTCGCAGTTGGCGGATGGCGTGACCATGAAGCATTTCAGTTTTCTGGGGGATGCCAGAGTTGGCGCCGAGGCTAATATCGGCTGCGGCACAGTGACAGCAAATTACGATGGAAAGAATAAGAACGTAACGAAGATCGGTAAAGGGGCTTTTATCGGTTGCGATACGATTTTGGTGGCGCCGGTTGAAGTGGGTGACGGCGCCATGGCGGGCGCCGGAAGCGTTGTGGCGCGAGGCAGGAATATTCCAGCAGGTATGCTGGCCGTCGGGATGCCGGCCAGGGTCATTAAAAAGGTGAATAAATGAGCGAGATCTGTATTCTTTCAGGTAATGCGAATAAGGAACTTGCGGAGAAGATCTGTAAGTGCCTGGATATCCCTCTGGGAGAGGCTATGTGCGGACGCTTCAGCGAAGGCGAGATCCGCGTTCAGATCGTGTCGAATGTGCGCGGCAAGGACGTGTTTATTGTTCAACCCACGTGCTCGCCGACGAATGATAATTTGATGGAGCTTTTGATCTTGATCGACGCAGTGAAGCGTGCTTCCGCCAGGCGGATCACGGCGGTGCTGCCGTTCTATGGATATGCGCGCCAGGATCGTAAGGATCAGCCGCGCGTGCCGATCACCGCGAAACTGGTCGCGAATATTATCACGGCAGCGGGTGTGGACCGCGTCCTTACCATGGATCTGCATGCGAGCCAGATCCAGGGATTTTTTGATATTCCGGTCGATCATCTGTACGCGATCAATACCCTATGCGAATATTTTGAGGCCATGAATTTAAAAAATGTGGTCATTGTGTCTCCTGATGTGGGCGGTATCCGTATGGCGCGCGCGTATGCCAAGCGTTTGGGTGCAGGCCTTGCGATCATCGACAAACGCCGCATGTCGCCAGAAGAGACCGAGGTCATGAATATTCTTGGCAAAGTGAAAGGTAAAAATGCTATTCTTGTCGATGATTTGGTGGCCACCGGCGGTTCTTTGGTCGAGGCGATCACTGCGCTGAAAGAGGCCGGGGTTGACAAAGTTTTTGCGGCCGTAAGTCACGGCGTTTTGTCCGGTCCGGCGGTCGAGCGCCTGGGGAATTGCAAAGCGCTTGAAGAGCTTGTGATCACGGATAGTATTCCGCTGTCCAAAGCGAAGAAGATCGCGAAAATTAAACAGCTGACGGTCGCGCCGCTTTTGGCCGAGGCCATTAAGCGTATACATAATGAACAGTCCATTAGTTGCCTGTTCGACGTTAATCGTTAATCATAAGAAGGTGGTTGGGAGTATGGAACAGATCGAATTGTCAGTCCAGGTCAGAGATATTAAAGGAAGCAGCCATTCATCACGTTTGCGTAAAGCGGGGATCATCCCGGCAGTTATTTACGGCGAAGGTAAGGAGCCGTCCGCGGTTCAGCTGCTCAAGAAAGATTATGAGCGGATCATGCGCCTGCACAGCGGTGAGAGTGCCTTGTATCATCTTTCAGTCATGAAGGGTGAGAAGAAAGAGGAAGATTTCATTGCACTGATCCGTGAGGCCCAGCAGAATCCTGTGTCGGATATGATCGCGCATGTGGATTTTCTGCGCGTGAATATGAACAAGGAAATTTCGATCAAGGTTCCTATCCTTGTCAAGGGTACGGCGATCGGCTTGAAGAAGCCTGGCGCGACACTTGAACATATGACCCGTGAGCTTGAAGTGATCTGTTTGCCGAGCAAGATCCCGCACAATATTGAAGTGGATGTCACGAATCTGGATACGCAGCATGCGCTTCACGTGAGCGACCTTGTTCTTCCCGAAGGCGTTCGCACAAAGGTTGAGCCGACGGTCGTTATCGTGGCGGTCGTGTTCTCTACGCGTGAGACCGAAGTGGTTGAGGGCGCAGAAGTGGCGCCTGAGCTGGAAGTTATTAAGGAAAAGCCAAAGGATCCGGCAGCGGCCGGTGCAGCTCCGGCAGCGGGTGCAAAACCTGCAGCAGGTGCCAAGCCAGCGGCGGGTGCCAAGGCTGAGGGCGGCGCGGCGAAGAAGTAATAGTTGTATCTGGAGGGTCCATTGCCAACGGCGAAGATCATTGTTGGACTGGGGAATCCTGGGCGTCAGTATTCGGGGACGCGGCATAATCTGGGGTTCATGGTTGTTGAGGCGCTGGCGCAAAAGGCCGGCCTTTCGTGGAAGAAATCCCGCCAGGGCGAGGCACTGGCTGCGGAAACAAGAATTGGCGCGGAAAAAGTTTTATTGCTTCTTCCGCAGACGTATATGAATAATTCGGGGCTTGCGGTTTCAAAGATCGCGGCCTTCGAAGAAACGCTCCTTGAGAATATTCTGGTTGTGTGCGATGATATCCGGCTTGATTTTGGCCAGCTGCGTTTAAGGGCTGATGGTTCGGATGGCGGACACAATGGTTTAAAATCGATGCTTGCGCATATGAACGGAGAAAAATTCTTCCGTTTGCGCATGGGGGTCGGAGCGCCGCCGCCATCGATTGACCAGGCGGATTTTGTGCTGGCGAGTTTTCGTTCGGCTGAAGTCAAAGGCCTGGGGGCGTTTATAACACAAGCGGTTGATTGCTGTGAGCTTTGGCTCAACGGTGAGACGGCCAAAGCGATGACACTCTATAACAAAAGGAAGGGCGATGAGTAAGTACGAATTGATCTACATTCTGGATGCACGGGCATCGGACGCCGAGAAGGCGGAGATTTCCAAACAGGTTACGGACACGGTTGCCAAGATCGGCGGCAAAGTGATCAATAATCAGGTTTGGATCGATAAGCAGCGCTTTTCTTTTCCGATGAATAAGGTCTGGGAAGGGACGTATTATCTCATGAATATTGAGATCAACGGGCCTGACCTGAACCGTATCCGCCGTGAACTCCAGATCAATGAGCGTTTGCTTCGGTTCCTGCTTGTGAAAGCAACGCCGGTCAAGGCTGAGGCATAAAACTTTTTGACGGAGGAGCTGGCCATGGCGAGTTTGAACAAGGTTTTGCTGATCGGCAACCTGACCAAAGATCCGGAATTGCGGTATACGCCCAGCGGTACGGCAGTTGCGAATCTTCGTATTGCGGTTAATCGCAAGTTCAAAGATCGTACAGGAGAGCTTAAGGAAGATACCTGTTTTGTGACCGTGACGGCATGGGACAAGCAGGCGGAGAATTGCAATCAGTATTTGCAAAAAGGCCGCTCGGTCCTTGTGGAGGGCATCCTTCAGTCGCGTTCGTGGGATACGCCTGATGGGCAAAAGCGCAGCGCGATCGATGTGCGTGCCGAGCGTATCCAGTTTTTGGGCGGGCGTCCGGAAGGTGCGGGTAGCGGTGACCGTGCGGCGAGCCAGCCGGTTGAAGGTGCGGCGGATGATGCGGTCCGCCCTGAAGATATTGCATGGGAAGAATAAAGTAAGTAGTTATCAAGGAGGATACATTGGAAAAGAAAGTCAGAATGAAAAAGGGCATGAAGCCCCGCAGGGCTCCCCGGATCATGAAGATCCAGGTTGATCTGCCCCCGGAGATCAATTATAAGGATGTGGCGACGATGCGCAAGCTCGTGAGCGACCGCGGCAAGGTTTTGTCGCGCCGTTATACCGGGATCGTGGCCAAGAAACAGCGTCTTCTTAACGAGGCGATCAAGCGGTTGAGGTTTTTAGGACTTCTTCCGGTCGGATCTGCAAAAAGGAAGTAATCATGGAACTTATTTTAACTCAGGATATCGAAACATTGGGCAAGGTCGGCGATATCGTCAAGGTGCGTGATGGCCATGCCCGTAATTATCTTATCCCGCGTCAGATGGCCGTCGCCGCGACAAAGGATAACAAAAAGCGTGCCGAACAGAAGAAGTTGAAGCTTGCGGCGCTTGATGAGCAAAAGCGTAAGGAAGCCCAACTTGTTGCTGAGAAGATCGCGAAAGTTTCCTGCACCATTACCGTTGAGGTCAATGATCAGGAAAAATTGTATGGCGCTGTGTCCGAGGCAGAGATCCTTCATGTGTTGAAGCAGGAAGGGTATGATGTTGAACGTCGCGACCTGGTGCTTGAGAAGCCGATCGATGAATTAGGGATCTTTGAGGTCGGCGTTAAATTGCATCCGGAAGTCATTGGGAAATTCCGGTTATGGGTCACCAAGAAATAAGAGTCCCGCCCCAGAATCTCGACGCCGAAAAGGCCGTTTTGGGTGCCATGCTCATTGAAGATGATGCTATCGGGGAGGTTATTGAACTCCTCGATAGCTCTTACTTTTATGAGTCGGCACACCAGCGGATCTTTGAGGCGATCGTCAGGCTTTATTCTACGCGCAAAAACGTTGATACGATCACACTCTCCGACCAGCTAACGGCCGACGGGGCTCTCGAGGCTGTGGGCGGGGTCAGCTATCTGACCGAGCTTGTTGATTTTGTCCCGACTGCCGCGAATGTGGTCCACTATGCGGGGATCGTGAAGGAAAAAGGCATCAAGCGCAGGCTCATCAAAAATGCGACCGAGATCGTGGCCCGCAGTTTTGATGCGGACGCGGATGTCGAGGAGCTTGTTGATACCGCGGAAAAACTGATCTTTGAGATCGCGAGCGCCCGCCAGAAACAGCAAGCCACGGCGGTCAAAGATATTGTTAAGAAAACCATCCAGACGATCGATGACCTGTATCATCATAAAAAGGTTGTTACCGGCGTCCCGACCGGATTCTTTGAATTTGATAAGCTGACGTCCGGCCTTCAGAATTCGGACCTTATTATTGTGGCGGCACGCCCGTCCATGGGCAAGAGCGCGCTCGCGGCCTCGATCTCGGAATATGCGTCTATTGAAAAGGGCGTTCCGGTCGCGTTCTTCAGCCTGGAAATGTCCAAGGAGCAGGTGGTCATGCGCATGCTGTGCAGTCAGGCGCGTGTGAATGCGGCCAATGTGCGCACAGGCATGCTGGCCCAGTCCGAGTGGCCGCTGTTAACGCGTGCGGCCGCGAAGTTGTCGACAGCGCCGTTCTTTATTGATGATACGCCGGCGATTTCGCCGCTGGAATTACGGGCCAAAGCGCGCAGGCTCAAGACCGCGCATGATATTGGATTGGTCGTGGTCGATTATTTGCAGCTGATGCGCGGTTCTACACGGGCCGAGAACCGCCAGCAGGAAATTTCAGAGATCTCCCGTTCCCTGAAAGCGCTCGCACGCGAGCTCAGGGTCCCGGTCATCGCGATCAGCCAGTTGTCGCGCGCGGTGGAAAGCCGTACGGATCACAAGCCTCAGCTTTCCGACCTTCGTGAATCAGGCGCGATCGAGCAGGACGCCGACGTTGTTGTTCTTTTGATGAGAGAAGATTATTATGATGCCAAGCCCGAGAATCTTGGGATGGCGACAGTCAATATTGCCAAACAGCGCAACGGCCCAACCGGAGAGATCCGGCTGCGTTTCTCCAAGCCATTTGTCCGGTTTGATAACCTTGAGACGGTGCATTCGGAAGAATGATCCGGGCAGGAAAATTTCGGGATTATTTTGACAGCAACCATCAACGAAAGTATAATCAGACCCATGAAAAAAACTATCCTTACTTCCCTTGTTGTTTTGGTTGCATTTGTTTGTGTTGGCGTTAAAACCCTTTACGCGGAAGATGTTCCGGTTCAAGTGAATCAGGAACAGCCGGCCGCACAGGCCCCGGCCAAAGCCCAGGCGGTTCAGGCGACGCTCGATGCGGTGGAGGTCGAAAAAAAGGCCAAGGAACCGGTTGAGGTTGCGTCGTATGCCTCTGTGGGTGACCCTGCATCTGAGGGCAAGTTGGTCAAATCCATTGACATTCAGGGTAACAAGAGCATCGGGATCGCGACGATCCTGACCAAGATCAAGACCCGTGTCGGGCAGGAGTACCGCCAGAACATTATTTCGGATGACCTCAAGCGTTTGTACAATACGGGCTATTTTTCAGATGTCCGCGTGGACCGTAAAGAAGAGGGCGATGGCCTCAAGGTCATTATGATGCTTACGGAAAAGCCGGTGGTTGAGGAGATCACGTTTTCGAAGATCCGCTATTTTAATAAAAAAGTAATTCTGTCCAAGATCAAGACACAGGTCGGGAAATTCCTGGATAAGAAGACGCTGAACGACGATATTAACACGATCAAGGAGATGTATCAGAAAAAGGGCCTGACGCAGGTTGAGGCGGATGTCGAGACCTTTGTGGATGATGCGACGAATAAGGCGACACTCCATCTGATCATCCGTGAGGGGTATCGCGTGAAGATCAAGAAGATCAATATTCTCGGCAATGCGGCGTATAACGACGACAAGGTGATTAAGGTCATGAAGTCGCGCAGTGCCTGGCTGTTCAATTCCGGCTTCCTTAAAGAGGATGTTCTGACCGAAGATATTGATCGTATTCAGGCTTTTTATGAGAAGAACGGGTACATTGATGCCAAGGCGAGTTACAAGATCGAACAGCTGCGCCAGGGGCTTGTTAATATTGATGTGACGGTCGATGAAGGCAAGCGCTATTATGTCGGCGATCTTGCCGTGAACGGCAATGCCGTTGCGTCGACCCGTGAAGTTACGGCGTCCATGAAAGATATCAAAGTCGGCAATATTTTTTCAAAAGCCAAGCTGGCGGATGATGTGGCCAGTGTGAAATCCATGTATTTTGATAAGGGGTATCTTTTTGCCAAGGTGAATGAATCAACGTCCCTGGACCCGAGCACGGGCAAGGTGGATGTGAAGCTTGACGTGGAAGAGGGTGGTATTGCCTACATTAACAAGATCAAGGTGCAGGGCAACACGCAGACGCGCGATATTGTGGTGCGCCGTGAGCTGCGCATGTATCCCGGCGATCAGTTTGATGGGGCCAAGATGCGCCGCAGCAAGGAACGCTTGAGCAATCTCGGGTACTTTGATGATGTGAATTTTGATATTGAAGATACGGACCAGAAGGATCAGAAGGACCTTGTGGTCGATGTCAAGGAAGCCAAGACCGGGACCTTTAGTTTTGGTGGTGGATATTCGACGGTCGACAGCTTGATCGGGTTTATGGAGGTTGAGCAGCGCAATTTCGATTTTTCGAACTGGCCTACATTCACCGGCGGCGGCCAGAAGATCTCGGCGCGTGCCGAAGTGGGGTCGACACGGAATAACGAAGTCCTTTCTTTTACAGAACCGTGGCTTTTTGATTACCCGGTCTCGGGCGGGTTCGACCTGTACCGGACCCAGTATTCACGCGACAGCGGAACCGGATATGCCTATGATCAGACCCGTGTCGGCGGCAAGTTGCGTGCAGGGAAAGAGCTGTCCGATTATCTTTCTCTGGGCACGTATTACCGTTACGATATTACGAAGATCAATAATTTTGCGGATAATGTTTCCGCAGACCTTCTTGCCGAGGGCGGGCAAAATGCCGTGAGCGCAGTGGGCGCGGCTTTGACCGATGATCATCGTGACAGTACGATCACGCCGACCAAGGGCTGGATCGGTACGGTCTCAAGTGATGTGGCCGGCGGGCCTTTGGGTGGAGATAAGGATTTTTACCGCCTCGAGACAAACGCGTCCTATTATGTGCCGTTTAAATTCAACTCAGTCCTGGAATTCAATGGCCGGGTGGGCATGATCGATGCGTATGGGAATTCTGCGACAGTTCCGATCTTCGAGCGTTATTTCGCGGGTGGCGCGCGTTCGATCCGCGGGTATAGCGAACGCGGTATCGGCCCCACGGATTCAAGCACCGGCGATCCTATCGGCGGCGACGGGATCATGACCGGAACGATTGAGTACACGATCCCGTTGATCGATGTGATCAAGTTCGCGACATTCTACGATATCGGGAATGTGTGGGCCAAGTATACGGATATTGGTGTTAATAAACTTTATTCCGGTTATGGTGTTGGGTTTCGCGTCAAGACGCCGATCGGGCCCATGAACCTGGATTATGGTATTCCGCTGGATAAAGAGCCGGGCGCAACATCCAAGGGCAATGGCAAGTTCTATTTCAGTGTCAGCAGAGGGTTCTAAGATATTTTGTAAACAACTAACAGGAGGAAGTTATGAAGTCGTTAAAGGTAATGGGTTTGATGATCGGTCTTTTATTTATTGCGGGCGCAGTTCTTCCGCTGGCGGCACGTGCGGCAGATGTCAAGATCGGTTATGTAGATCTCGGCAAGCTGTTCGATGAGTATGAGAAGACGAAGGCGTATGACAAGATCCTTGAGGCGGATAACACTAAGTTCCAGGATGAGCGCACAAAGAAGATCGACAAGATCAAGGATCTTCAGAGCAAGGCGGCCATGGTCAAGGATGCCGAGAAGGCCAAGGTCGAGAAAGATATGGAAACGCTTAAGAATGAAATTCTGGAATTTGACCGTACAAAGCGCACAGACCTGACCAAGGCGCGCGACGAAAAAGTGCGCGAGATCCTTTTGGAGATCGAAAAGACCGTGAGCGAATATGCGAAGAAGGAAGGCTACACGTATGTCCTGAACGATCGCGTCCTCATTTATGGTGTTGATAGTTCGAATATTACCGCTCCGATCCAGAAGATCCTGAGCGACAATTACGCCAAGGATAACAAGAAATAAGAGGAGTCCGCGTGTTCCGTAAGACCCTGGCAGAGATCGCTCTTCTTGTCGGCGGCCGGGTGGTCGGGGACACGAGCATTGTTATTACCGGTATTTCCGGGATCAAGGAAGCTAAAGGCGGGGATCTTACGTTTTTAGCGAATCCTAAATATCTGCCGCTGGCGGCGGATACCGGAGCATCGGCAATTTTGGTAGGAAACGACGTTCTCATCGAGGGGAAGCCGGTCATCCAGACCGACAACCCCTCGTTTGCTTTTTCAAAAGTACTTGGCTTGATCAAGGAATATACAACGCCGAAGCTAATGGGTATTCATCCATCCGCCGTGGTCCATCCGGAGGCGGTGTTGGGCGAGGGTGTCGGGCTTGGGCCTCATGTGGTTGTTGAAAAAGATGCCCGTATCGGAAGGAACACGGTTATTTGTGCCGGAACATATATCGGCACAAAAACGGTTCTCGGCGACAATTGCCTGATCTATCCGAATGTTACGGTGCGTGAAGAGGTCATCATTGGGAACAATGTGATCATTCACAGCGGCACGGTCGTTGGCTCCGATGGTTTTGGCTATGCTCAGGTCGGGGATATTCACGTCAAGATTCCGCAGATGGGCACGGTTGTTATTGAAGATGATGTTGAGATAGGGGCCTGTGTTACGATCGACCGGGCGCGTTTTGACAAGACGCTGATCGGTCAAGGCACGAAGATCGATAATCTTGTGCAGATCGCACATAATGTGCAGATCGGCAAGAATTGTATCCTTATTGCGTTTGCGGGTATCGCCGGAAGTGCGACGATCGGAGACAATGCGATCATTGCAGGCCAGGTGGGTGTGGCAGGGCATGTTTCTGTCGGGTCGAGGGCGGTTGTCGCGGCTCAGTCGGGGATCACGAAAGATGTTCCTGCGGGCACCATGATGTTCGGCACGCCAGCTGAGGAATATAAGGCGGCGACACGGGTTCTCGCGCATATGAAGCGCCTTCCGCGGTATGCCCAGGAATTAAAAGAGCTCAGGGAAAAGATCCAGCTCCTTGAAGAAAAATTAGGTAAAAGTTCATGAGTGTTAAGCAAAGAACGATCGCCAAAGAGGCTGCCCTTTCCGGAGTCGGCCTGCATACAGGGCATAAAGTTCATATTGTTTTTAAGCCGGCGGCGGTGAATGAAGGTGTGCGATTTGTACGCACAGACCTTCCGGAAAAGCCATCGGTCCGTCTTGGAGATATTGCGTCCATTACAGGCGGTGATGCCGGGCGTTATTCGGCGTTAAAAGTCGGCACCGGCCTTATTTATACGGTCGAACATGTGGTGGCTGTCCTCGCCGGGCTCGGGATCGATAATATTCTTGTGGAAATGGACCATGATGAGGCGCCGGGCCTGGATGGCAGTGCTCTTGAGTATTTAAATGCGCTTAAGAACGCCGGGATCGTGGAGCAGGACGCGCAAAGAACATATTTTGAGATCAAGGAGCCCATTGCGGTTTCGCATAATGGCGCGTCGGTCATGATCGTTCCGGCGGAGAATTTCAAGGTGTCGTATGCGCTTGAGTATCCGCATCCGATGCTGCGCCAGACCGTGAGCGCGGTGATGACGCCGGAAATCTTTGAGAAGGAAATCGCGTCATGCCGTACATTTTGCCTGAAAGAAGAGGCGGATGCTTTATTGGCCAAAGGCCTGGGCCAGGGTGCGAGTACGGATAATACGCTGGTGTTCGGCCCCGACGGGGTTGTTAATAATAAACTGCGTTTTCCAGATGAAGCGGCGCGTCATAAAGTGCTGGATTGCCTGGGTGATCTGTATTTGCTGGGGTTGCCGTTCAAGGGCCATGTGTTTGCATTTAAAAGCGGGCATGCGCTGAATCGGGAGCTTTTAAAAAAGATCGCCGAGCAGAAAGCCAAGTATGAAGCGAAGCGTGAGGCGCCGAGGCTTGAGGCCAAGCCCGGGCAGCCGATCGATGTGCGCGGGATCATGAGCCTGATCCCGCATCGCTATCCGTTCTTGCTGGTGGACCGCATTATTGAAATGGAATCGGGTAAACGCGCGGTCGCGATCAAGAATGTGACCATGAATGAGGCGTTTTTCCAAGGGCATTTTCCGGACAAGCCGGTGATGCCGGGAGTGCTTATGCTTGAGGCCATGGCGCAGGTAGTGGCCGTGACGCTTCTCTCAACGGATGCCATGCGCGGTAAGATCGGGTTTTATATGTCAGCAGACAAGGTCAAGTTCCGCAGGGTGGTTGAGCCGGGCGATCAGGTGGTGATAGAAGTTGAGATCACGCGCGCCCGAACACGTATTGCACAGGCAAAAGGTGTCTGTAAGGTTAACGGAGAAGTGGCATGCGAAGCTGAAATGGGCTTCGCGTTTGGAGAATAAATGGCGAACAATATTCATGCAACAGCGTTCATCGGTTCCAAGGTCATGCTCGGCGATAATATTGCTGTCGGCCCCTTTGCGGTTCTCGACGGGGAATTGAGGCTGGGTGATGGCGTTGAAGTGGGCGCACACGCGGTTGTTTCCGGCTGGACAGCGATCGGGAAGAATTGCCGTATTTTCCCGCACGCGGCGGTCGGCGGAGATCCGCAGGATAAAAAGCACAAGCGTGAAGACAAGACGCTTCTTGAGATCGGCGACAACAATATTTTCCGGGAGTTCACGACGGTCAATCGCGGCACGGTCGAAGGCGGCGGGATCACGAAGATCGGGCACAATAATCTGTTCATGGCATATTCTCACGTGGCGCATGATTGCCGGGTGGGCAGTGATTGCGTGTTCGCCAATTCCGGGACACTTGCCGGGCATGTCGTTGTCGAAGATAAGGCGATCATCGGCGGGCTTACCGCGATCCATCAGTTCTGCCGGGTGGGTGCCATGGCCATGATCGGCGGCTGTTCGCGCGTGACGCAGGATATTCCGCCATACTCCCTTTGTGTGGGAAGCCCGGCGCTGGTATATAATTTGAATGTGGTGGGCCTGAAGCGTTCAGGCATGAATTCTTCGGCGATGAAGCATTTAAAAGAGGCATTTCGTTTAATGTTTCATTCCGGGCTTGCCAAGAAAACCGCTATTGAGCAGATCGAACGGGATGTGGAATTGACACCAGAGGTCAAGCATCTGGTTTTATTTGCCAATGGTTCTGAACGAGGCTTGTGCGGGTCTGCTAAAGAGCCTTCGAACGGGGAGTAATTCCCATGGCATTGCCGTTAACGATCGGCCTTATCGCCGGGAACGGGCAGTTCCCGCTTCTTTTTGCCAAAGCCGCGAAATATAAAGGCATTCGAGTTGTGAGTGCTGCGGTTAAAGGCGACACGTCGTTGTTGATCCATTTTGTTTCTGATTCCGTGGAATGGTTTTCGCCCGGGGAGCTGAAAAAGCTGTTCGGGTATTTTCGTGCCGCCCAAGTGACGCATGTGCTTATGGCCGGGCAAGTGCATCCGCGGAATTTATTCCGGACGGATATGCCGGTGGATGATGATTTCCGTGCGATCTTTGAAGCGCTGTCCGACCGCCGTTGCGATACGATCTTTGGGGCGATCGCGGACCGCCTGAAGAAAGAAGGCATGGAACTTCTGGATTCGACGCTTTTGTTGACGGATCATCTGGCGCCCAGGGGCACGCTGACGCGCCATGCGCCGACGGCGGCCCAGATCGCGGATATTGAATTCGGCCGCGGTATTGCGAAAGAAATGGGCGGCCTTGATATCGGACAGACCGTGGTTGTTCAAGGCAAGGCGATCCTGGCGATCGAGGCGCTTGAAGGAACCGATCAGTGCATCTTGCGCGGAGCGTGTATTGCGCGCGAGGGAGCGGTTGTGGTGAAGGCGTCAAAGCCCAAGCAGGACAACAGGTTCGATGTGCCGGTCGTTGGCCCACGGACGATCATGACCATGCAAAAAGGCCAAGCTTCATGCCTTGCCATTGAAGCCGGCAAGACACTTCTTCTTGACCGTGATCAAATGGTCAAGCTTGCCAATAGATCCGGCATTTCTATCGTAGCGTTTTAAAAAGAAAACGCTTTCTTGTTTTTAGGTTCAACCTCTTTTATTTCCCTTATATATATTTTATACTTATGCAGGATAACTTCCCGGACAGGGAAGCGTCTTTAAAATATGATATTGCGTAAGTTATTATCTATCATTGTGTTGTGCGCTTTTGTGTGCACGTCCGCCCTTACGCCTGTAAGGGCGCAGGCACTGCCTTTTCCGCAAATTGTTTCTTTAACAACGGCATATCATCCGGTTTTACTTCAGGGCATGATGATCGATCCGCGTGATCTGATGAAGCTGGATTTTATTATCGATCAGGGTTTAACGTCTACGGATCCCAGGCTCGAATCCGAAGAGCTTATTAAATATTTTCTTGCCGGGCTCACGGTGCCGGCAAAGGATCTTTGGGTGAACCTCTCGCCGTATGAGAAAGATCGGATCATTGCCGATGGCGTTGGAAAAACAGATATTGGAAAAGTTTTTCTGGAACAGGATTATCTGCTCAAGCAGTTAACCGCGTCGCTGTTGTATCCCGAAGGCAATACGGGAAAGAAGTTCTGGGCTGAGGTGTACAAGCAGTCATATGAAAAATATGGGGCCATCGATATTCCCGTCGATACATTTAATAAAGTGTGGATCATCCCGGATAATCCGGTTATTTATGAGAAACAGGTTTCTGCGAACCCGATGATCGCCTACGTCGTCAGTGCAAGGCTTAAAGTCATGCTCGAGAGCGATTATGTCGCGATGTCGCAAAACGGAAAGTCAACGGCTCAACCATTGAATATGACAGCGAGCGAGGGGCCAACCACCATTGTCCGTAAGGATATTGCAAAAGATATGTTGCGCTCCGTCGTGATTCCCGTCCTTGAAAAAGAAGTGAACGAAGGCGCGCATTTCGCCAAATTACGCCAGGTGTATCAGGCCTTGATCCTCGCCGGATGGTTTAAAAGGAAATTGTCCGGAAAGTCAGCGGCAGAATATCTTCTAGGATATTTTGATCAGAATAAGACTATCGGTGTTGAGCACGGGATCCCTGGTTTAAAACAAAATATTTATGCGCAGTATGTCGAAGCCTTTCAGAAAGGTGTGTTCAACTATATTAAAGAAGACGCAGTCGTCGCTGACCATGGCGAGAGCATACCGCGCAAGTATTTCTCCGGCGGGCTTGGGCTTGAGAGCGCAGAACATGCCATGGTCACGTCAAACCTGCCGCAAGGGGAGGAACTTCCAGAAAGGCCGGCAGTTGTGGCGGTTGATCTTGAAGCTATTATCAGCTCGGCGGGAGGGGCGCGTTGGCGTGACCTCAGGACGATTGAGGCTGCGGTAAGGAGTATTACAAATCATGATTTGATCGAAAGCCAGCCGGGATCGCCCTTAATAAAAAAAGAGAAATTTAAACTTTCAGCACGTATAGAGCCTGATCGCATTGCGCTGATGAGAGGATTGAAGCTCCCAAGGTTTGAGGTCCGCCTTAAGAATGAGCAGGGGCATGAAAGTGCG
>JADFWS010000001.1 GCA_015234065.1 Candidatus Omnitrophota bacterium | reverse complement strand
GAAGCATTGTTGAACGTGGCGCTCGCGAGCGATGTCCCGTTCGTGGTGATCGTTTTGCCCGTGGCACCCGCGTTAAATACCACGATCGGCGTGTTAATGCTGGCGCCGGCCGCGGTCGTCCAGTTCCCGCCGGCGTTGATCGTATGCCCCTGCGGCCAGAGCGTGCCATTGATCGTCACGTTGCCGGCAACCGTAATATCCGTGGCCAGATACACCGTCGCATCCGCATCAACGATCAAATTGCCGGCCACTGTCCCGCTCAGCGTAAATTGCGTATTACTGCCCGAGCCGGAAAACCGGCCCAACTGCAAATTGCCGTAAGTTTCTCCCACCGGAAGGGTCTGGTTCAGATCAGATTGGATATCCAACGTCGATGCCGCGTTCCACGTCGTTTTCGCAATGTCGCCGGTCGTATATTTAGCTGACGTGCCGTACACATGCGCCACGGTTGTGGCACTATTAGCCGTAAACGCTGTTGCCGTGGACGCAATATTAAGATTACCGGAAACATATAGTGTATGGTCCGTCATAACAAACGTACCGCTGTAGATCGTCACATCGCCACTGCCAAGTCCGGTATTGTACACAGAAAGATCTGCTCCAAGCGTGAGCGAGCCTGTAAAACTCGGCTCGATATCCAACTGGCCCAGATTTGTACTCACGCCCGTCGTCACCGCCTGCGCGCTCGTATCAAAATACGCTTCCTGCGTGGCCCCGGATGGCGCTGAACCACCGCTCCAGTTCGTTCCGGTTGCCCAAACCGTAGTCCCTGTCCCCAGCCAACGTTGAACCGTTGCTACAGAACTGATGATCCAGTGCGGCGGCGCGTCGTGATTATCATTATTCCCATTATCCACAGAATTGGTGGCAACTTCACTTACGCCCGTGATCTCACTATCCTGCACATGAACGTATGAGCGCGTGAACGCAGTATTACCTGTTTGTAAAGTATACCTTGAATTCGGCGTCAATGACTGCAACGTCACCGGACTTGACAATGTCCCAGGCAACGAGAGGATACTTGCACCATATGTCAGTCCTGCCGTGAATTTGGCCGTAGCTCCGGCATCCACCTTCAACAAAGTAATAGGATCGCCGGCATTCAGGAACGACACAACACCTGCAGGGCCATTGCTGACCCTCACGTGCAGCCCGTTGATCCACTTCGCAACCGACGCAAAATACACGCTCTGCGCAGCAGTACCTGAAAAGAAGACGTCCGCATTGTCTCCGTCAAATACATCCAGATTGCGCAGATCAACATTATTCGTTAAATACAGCTGATTGCCTGGGGAGAAATTCCCGGTGCCTGTCCCGCTATACGCATACAGCAACCCGTCAATATCCATATGGCCGGTACTCGCATCCAAACCAAGGCCGGCATTAGCGGCAAGATTAACATTATAAAAATGCGGCAGGCCACCCCCATTTGTTGTTAGAACGGTCGTTCCGTTAAAAGTCGTTGTCCCTCCTGTACAGGAAAAATTTGTATCGTTGGTCAGGGCCAAATTACCAGCAAATAACATATTACCGCCCGTAACTGTGGCAGCATCGATGCTTACGTCCCCTTGAGCATTCAGCGTCCCCGTATCCATTGAGAATGTACTGTGAAAAGTAGACCCCAGATCTAACAGGACGTCTGCATTCCCGGTCACAGAGACAGTGCCATAAAAATCCATGCCATTATAAACCTCTATACGTGCGTTATTAAAGATGACATTGTTGAAAGTAGCTCCAGCAAGTACATACCTCGTTGGGTCAATGCCAGCATTTGTTGAAAAGATAACCGTTGAATCAGCATATCCAAACACGAAACCATTTTCACTCCAAAAACCCCGGACCGTGATCGTTGATTTCCTCCCACCAGCGCCGGTCGCATTAATGCCTACAGAAACGGCTCCTGTAGTTACACTTGTTACGTCCATGTTCCAGCCCTGGGTATCCAGTTCTTCTTCAACATCCAGATCCCCTGTGACCACACTTTGTGACAATGTCACGACGTGCCCGAGATTGATGGTCGCAGAATCTCCGGCTCCCGGGACGCCCCCGCCGCAACTGCCCCATGTGGCCGGAGTACTCCATCCGCCACTGCTGACGCTCGAACAAGCATGCGCCGCATACGCCGAGGAAGTTTGAAAAGAAAGACTGAACAAAAGGCAAAAAACAAGGGTCGGCAGGGCCTTAAAAAGAGTGCGTAAAAGGAAGGACAACATACTCATGAAGTGCAGTATCTCAAACCGGGTTTGGTGAAAAGAAATTCGGAGATTCTTCGCCCTTCGGGCTCAGAATGACAGGCCTATATACATCATCCTGTACAAATCGCGTCATCCTGAGGCCAGCAGGCCGAAAGATCCCCCGCAAGTCGCGTCATCCTGAGGCCCACAGGCCGAAGGATCCCCCGCAAGTCGCGTCATCCTGAGGCCCACAGGCCGAAGGATCCCCCGCATTACTTGCTTTGCCTGAAATTACATATACGAATGAATATAAATTAACACAATCTTAATTAGATGAGAAATAAATTGCAGAAAAAAAGGAAAGGATAAAATTGGAGATATGCCGGGCGACCCAGCGGGTCGCCCGGCATTTTCTTTTATTTTTTAAAAGGATTTTTAACCGTGAGACGGCCAAATCTTTGATTGTGGTTAAGGTCTTCTGAAAGGAGCGTCTGGCATCCGGCTTTTTGAGCAGACGCAATAATAAGGGCATCCCAATAATGGATTTTATACTCCCTCTCAATATCAAACGCAGAAAAAACAATAGCGAGATCAAGATCCTGAACTCTAAGCCCTGACAAAAGCATGACCCCTTCCCGCCCCTCAGCCGGAGTGAGCACCTTGCGTTTTTGAGTCGCCACCACATAAAATTCATTGAGCACCTGAACAGACACAACACCTATGCCGTAACGGGTGCCGTCTTCAATATATTCACGCGCAATGCACATTTTTTGCGGTTCTTCAACGCAATGGGCATACACAAGAATATTGGAATCAAAGAACACATTAGCGGTCATACAGATCCTTGCGCGACCATTTCACATCTTTTGCTGTAAATTTATGTTTATCCCAAAATGCCCGCATGGCCTTGATCTTATCTTCGATATCCAGACTCTCGGCTGTGGCCGTTTTTTCAAGATAGCCACGCACCATGGCATTAACGCTGGTATTCTTATCAAATGCAACCTTGCGCGCCTTGCGCAAAAGACCCTCGTCAATGGATAACGTTAAATTGGTCATATATCCTCCTTAACACAGAATAAGTGTAACACATAATATGTGCTCTATCAATCCATCCTTAACACAGAATAAGTGTAACACATAATATGTGCTCTATCAATCCAAAAAGATATCTACTTTATAAATAAACATAGATATTTATATTTATGCCTGATATGCCGGGCGACCCTACGGGCAATATAATTCATCCACCCGGCGCCAGTTGATCACGTTGTAGAACGCCTCGATATATTCGGGCCTGCGGTTCTGATATTTCAGATAATACGCATGCTCCCATACATCGAGCGCGAGGATCGGCTTCTTGCCGACACTCAAGGGACTGTCCTGATTGGCCGTCTTCATGATCTCCAGCTTGCCGTCTTTATTCACCACAAGCCAGGCCCAGCCGGAACCGAATTGTGTCATGCCAGCTTCGGTGAATTTCGTTTTAAATTCCGCAAAAGATCCGAATGCCGTGGCGATCGCGGGGCCGATCATGCCCTGAGGCTCTCCACCGGACTTGGGCCCGAGGATATCCCAATAAAGCGAATGATTGACCGCACCGCCTCCGTTATTCCTTACAGCAGCCCTGACATCTTCAGGTACTGCTTCAAGGTTGGAAAGGATCTCCTCCCCGGACTTTTTTTCAAGCTCCGGCTTCCCGGCAATAGCCGTATTGAACCGTTCCACATATGTCTTGTGATGTTTTCCATAATGAACCTCCATGGTCTTGGCGTCGATAAAAGGCTCGAGCGCGTCGTACGCGTATTTAAGTGCCGCCTGCTGATAGCTCATAATCCCCTCCTAATATTTAACTGGCTGATAAATTTGTCGCAGATCCCTGTAAAAACCTTACCTGTGCTATAATCGCAAACAATAAAGGAGACATCATGTTCACATACAATACTCAGATCTTTTTACATCACACGGACGCGGCCGGACGACTTTTCTTTGCCAATCAATTCTACCTCATTTACGAGGCGAAAGAGAAGTTTTTTGATGCTATGGGGCTTGTGATCATAGACATGCTCAATCACCCTGTGTTGACATTCCCGTTAGTCCATGCCGAGTCTGACTATAAAGCCATGCTCGCCGCGGGTGACAAGATCAGTATTTCCGTGGGTATTGAAAAACTCGGTGCAACATCCGTGACTTTTGCTTACACCATTATGAAGGGCGACGTTTTAGCAGGGACTGCAAAAACGGTGAGCGTCTGCGTGGACAAGAAAACTCAAACCAAATGCCCTTTGCCCGCCGAATGGCGTCAAAAATTCCAGGCGCACCTTATCTAACTTTTACAATTTGACAAAACCTCAACGACCGCCATAACCTCCGGGGTTATGTCGGTTGTTGATAAAACATCAAGGATTGACTGCCCTTCGACTTTTCCATCTTTAAACGTGACAACCGCAGGTTGATCGAGACTCAACTGCGGCGCAATAAGCTCGTCACGCCCTAAAAATCCGTCGATACTTTCAAAAGCAACGGAATATTTCAGGTCAAAAATGCGAACGCCTTTTTTCTTAAGCGGCAGGGCAACGCGATCATCCTTGAACACCACGCGCACGCCAAGCTCATCCAAGAACGCACCATCCAAAACAACCGCAATGCCGACGCGCCAACACGCCCAAACAATGATCGCATACTCGACCGAAAATACACCAAGAACCGCCGCCCGGTCCCCCTTCTTGAGGCCCACTTCTTTCAGATACCTCGACGTGCTATGAACGTATCCGTCAAAATGCTGCCAGGAGATCCGCCGACGGCCCCAAAGAACCGCGTCCGCAAACGGCGACTCCTGCGCCTTGACAAAAACAGGACATGCCATTAAATTTGTCATAAGAAAATACCAATATTTGATAAATCAACAACCGCCGCCATAACCTCCGGGGTTGTGGCGGTCTTCACATAACGTGTACGTTTTGGACAAAGGCAGGATCAAAGAATTTCGCTTCGATATTCAAACGATCGACAGGAATAAGCCCTTTCGCCGTTACAACAGGCCGCGTCAGAAGGTCATGCTCAAACCACGCCGCTGTCCCAAGCCCGGCAGGCTCTCCAGTCAAAACAGCCAGATTCGCCAGCGCCGTCAGGCCAATACCGGATTCAAACGCAGAACTGACCACAACCTTTGCCCCCAGAACCCCCGCCGCTTTCATCACATCCAGAAAACCCGTCACACCCGTCGTTGTCGTCGGGCGTAAAATAAAATACTGAACTCCCTGCAATAAAGATAAATCCTCCATCACCCTCAGGTCAAAGCTCTCATCCACCGCCACCGGCATATCCGTCCGCCGGTAAAATTCCTCAAAACGCGCCGGCTCATTGCACGGCTCCTCAATATACTCGATCTGATTCTTCCCGATATTCTGCGCAAAAAGAATCGCCTCATCAAAACGCCACGCCCGCCCCGCATCCAAACGCAGAACCGCCTTCGGCCCCAACAGCTTTTTTACATCCTCGACTTTATGGACATCCAGCGGAATATTCCGCGCTCCAATTTTCAACTTAAACGTTGAATACCCCTGCGCCAAAAGAAGGCCGGCCTGGCCTGCGATCTCGGCAACGCTGCCCTGCAAAAGCCCGGCCACACGCACCGCTACCGCCGAATCTTCTCGAAGATAATCGCACAAGAACATATCCTGCGCCGCCGCGGCCATCAATAACACCGCAGACTCAAACCCGAAACGCACCGACGGCGCATACACCTTCACATCAAACCGCATCTTAAGCCACGCCAAAAGCTCCTCACGCGCCAGCGGGACGCTCATTCCCTTTAACTCCGCCGCAAGCTTGTCCGCCTGATAACGGGCTGTCTTCAAATCTTCCTGGCTCATTCCCGGCAGCGGCGCAACCTCTCCAAATCCGACATACCCGTCAGCGCTGATCATACAAATAATCATCCCTTGCCGTTCCTTCAACGCGCTATCGCCAAAATACAGCGGGCGCGCCAATGGAAGCGCATACGCATGACATGAAACCCGTTCAATCGTTAAATGAGCCATCCGAATGAGAATAAAAGTGTATAGAGAAAAAGCAACTCCCCTGTCCTTCCCATGACCGGCCCCAGGACCTCGGGATGATCCGAGCGCATCACATCATGGATCAGCGGCGCGGCTAAAAACAAAACCCCCGACGCCAGCACGATACGATGATTATGTTCTGTCACCAGATAGACCATGACCGGCACCGCTGCCGCCGCGATCATGCACAACAAATATTCCAGACGGACGAACCGCGGCCCCAACCGCGCCGCCAGCGTGAACTTTCCGGCCTTGCGGTCCGCTGTAATATCCCTGAGGTCGTTTACCGCCACGATCCCGGCAGACAAAAAACCCGGGCCGAATCCCGCGATCACAACGGCCATATTCCATTCCAAAGACTGAACATAATATGCCCCCACGACCGCGACAGGCCCGAAGAACACGAACGCCAGAATGTCTTCAAAACCGAGGAATCGACCCTGCCGTGCCAAACGATCGCGAAAAAGATTCACCATGATATGCAGTGATACCACCACCAAAAGCGCTGCCAACGCGGGCCGCCAATGCCCGACTCCGTCGCCAAACGCCATCACCGTGCCGATACACACCGGCGCCGCCGACATCCACAGCGCTCCAGGCCGAAACCCCTTAACCCAGTCCATCCATTTATTCAGGTTTTTCATATACCTTGATCGCCACAGTCCCGTCGGCCCTTTTTGATAACGCCCGATACAATTGGTAATAAAAACAACAGAAGAACGGCATTAGCCCCGCGCTGGCCACGGTCGTCGCCACGGCCTGCCAGGCTTTCGACGCCCCGAGGAGGAACATTGCGCCCCAGACAGGCCCAAACACCGCGGCCGAGATCAGCATCACGAGCGCATGCGCCCCGAACACCTTCCAGAAATTCCCTTTCACGATCTCTTCACTGCGTTTGAATGAATCCCACACCCGTCGGTCCTCGAATAAGATCACATAAAAAAAGAATGAAAAGATCACGCCAAAATAGATCCCCGGAATGATCAGTAAAAAGAAGCCAGCGCAAAAAATAAGAAAAAAGAGCGCATACGCTCCAAACGCGCGCCACAACTTGCCCTGCGCCGCAGCCACCATTTCCGGCACATCCACGGCCTCGCCATCCAATATCTTGGACATAGCTATAAGGGTCATTAAATAAAATAAAACATACACGCCGGCCGACGCAGGGATCAGCATCAACGCAACCCCGCGCATCAACGGGTCCGGCGATACGCTTAAAACCCCCTCTATCGCAGACAGCACCGCGCCGCAAAGCGCGAGCCCGATAAAAAACCGGAAATGCGCCGCATACGTCTCCATGGCTTTGGCGAACATATCGCCGATCACAATATCTTTCATTCGATGTTTCCTTTCAAATGATCCTTGATCTGAATAGCCTCACCCGCATACCGCGGGATCAGATGGACATGGGCGTGCATGACAACCTGCCCGGCCGCCTGGCCACAATTCATCCAGATATTATATCCGGCCGGTTTGTTCTCAGCGTCGATCCTGGCTTTCATGCGCATCATCAACTCTTTGATCGCCGCAGACTCTTCCCTCGACGCATCGAATATCTGTTCAAAATGCCGTTTCGGAATAATCAGCGCATGGCCCCTGGAAACAGGATTAATGTCAAACAACACATACGCCAACTCATTTTCCATGACCTTTGGTAAATTCTTGCAAAAAATACATTCCGGCATATTCCCCTCCTGAAGTTACTCTTCCTTAAATTTATCAACAACTTCCTTCACTTCAAGATCCGCCTTTTCGATCTTTTCCCGGCATATAGTGATCAGGCTCGCCGCCTCTTTCACTTTATCCGCAAGTTCATCGACGTCGATCTCTTCATTCTCGATCTTCTTGATAATGTCTTCCAGCTTTTCAAGCGCTTTTGAATACTTGATCTCAGCCATACCTTCTCCTTTTAAGAAACAACCCTGCTTTTCAATTTTCCGTCAATAAATTCCGTTTCAAGCTGTTCATCTTCGGACACATCCGAGGACTTTCGCACCAACATACCCGACGCGGCCCGTGTGATCGAGAAGCCCCGGCGAAGAATATTTTTCGGACTCGCCATGGCAACCATTTTCTCAATATGGCCCAGCCTGACATGCCCGTTTTTAAGCCGCTGCGGCGCCGCCTGCTTTAACCGGCTCCCCAAAACGCCCAGCGCCCTTAATTCCACCGACGGCAGGCGCAATGCCTGCTGACACAACTTTTCTGTCAAACGAACCCGCACTTTTGCCCGAGCGCCCAACAACTCCAGCGTCAACCGATGCAGTAAGACCGCCTGTTCTTTCAGCCTGCGCCGATCCTCTTCGAGCCGTTGAAGCGCCAGATCCATAACAGCCGCCCCTTTTTCCTCAAGCTCATCCAGGAACGTTGACACTCGCCCCACCAGAAACTGTGCGATCGCGGTCGGCGTTTTTTCAAACGTATGCGCCGCCAGATCCGTGATCGATGTGTTGATCTCGTGCCCGATCCCGGTCAGGACCGGATATGTTGATGCCGCCACCGCCAGCGCGATCTCTTTGGAATCAAAACAGCTGAGCTCCGCGATCGACCCGCCGCCGCGCGTGATGACGATCGCATCGAGGCCGGCCATACGCTGCAACGCCTTAAGCCCCGCGATCACAGACGCCGCGCAATTCTTCCCCTGCATGGCCGCCGGGACAAAAAAGACTTCGAACGCCAGCGCGCTCTTTCTAAGCTCGTCGATAAAATCATTATACGCCGCCGAATCATGCGCGGTAATAAGCCCTATTTTTAACGGCACCGGCGATAATGACAGCGCCTTATTCTTTTCAAGAACGCCCGCACCGGAAAGCTCCGCGATCAAACGCTGACGATCCTGCGCGATCTTGCCCAGCGTATACACCGGGTCGATCCCTTCGATCACAAACCGCAGCGCCCCGTGCGGCGGGTAAAAATCCACCCTGCCGTAAAAACGCACTTCAATGTCATCCTTTAATTCAAACGCATTCTCCGCCTTGCGCAGAAGCGCCTCGATCCTGGGCCGCGTTCCCGCCCAGATCACCGCGCCGATCTTGGCTTTCACATCCCGCGCGCCGCTATCCTTTTCGACCAGGTCAAAGAACACATGCGCCTTCCCTTTATTGCGGTCGTAATTCTGGACTTCTGCGCATACCCACAACGCGGCTGGAAAGCCGGCAGAAACAACATCTTTCACAAGGGAATTCAATTCTGAGACGGAAAAGGACTCGTGTGCCATCAGCTTAGCATAGCCCTGACCGCTTTTTGCGCGGCCTCGATCTTTGGACGGATCACATTGAACTGCTCAAGAAGCGCTTCCTTCTTCGCGTGCAGCACTTCCGCGTTGGCACGGGTCTTCTGGTCAATGCTCGACGAATAATGCTCTTCAAAAGCACGGCAATCCGCAAAAGCGGCATTGAAACGTTCGACCTCGCGGGCATATTCTTCCACCTCTGGCGCAAAATCGACAGACGTAAAATGCCGCGCCTCTTCCCAGGCCTGCACTTCAAAATCCATGGTAATGAACTGCCGCTGCTCGATCACAAGATATTTTTCAAGATTGGCGGATATTTCATTGAGCAGCGCAAGAATAAAATTCTTCTTTTGCTCACGGCGGAATACGGAACGAAGCAGGGGAAACGGCATCGCCTACGGCTCCTTCTTAACAGCCGGATTCTGATACACTCCGACAAACTCTGCCTTGGCCATGATCCTGCCGTTCATGGCCTTGAGCAGCGTATCCATGGTCGCCCCTTCGGTCACATTATCCAAAGGTTCATTGAGGGCATACATTGTAAAAATAAACCGGTGTTTACGCTCATCCATGAGGCATGGGCCGCTGTAATAGAAATTCCCGAAATCATTCAGCGCCTCGGTCCCGGGATTGGAATTCTCTTTGATCTCAGTCCCCGACTGGGGGATATTGTACACAAGCCAGTGCACCCAGGGCCCGACAGACCCTTCGGGATCATGCACGGTCAGGACAAACGCCGCCGCACCTGCCGGCGCATTCTTCATGGCCAGCGCCGGGCTCATATCCGCACCCCGGCACGTATAACGGTCCGGGATCACACCGTTATTCTCCCAGCCCGGCGATGTTAATGAAAATTGAGGCAAAGGAGCATCCGCTGCCAAAACCGGAAGCGACAAACAAAGAACCGCCCATAGAAGGATCATCACAGAACGCATAAAGTATATTATATTCGCTGGAAAGGAAAAAACACCTTCAATCGCAGATTTCGATACCCACCGGGCAATGGTCCGACCCCATGACATCCTTTAAAATAAACGCGGCCTTCACCCTGGGCAGGAAATCCCGGTCCACAAAGAAATAATCGATCCGCCAGCCGATGTCCCGGGAACGCGCCGCCGTCTTATAATCCCACCATGAATAATGCCCCGCGTCCTTGCAAAAATGACGAAAGGTATCCGCATAACCTTTCCCGATGAACTGCGACACCCACGCCCGCTCCTCCGGAAGGAACCCGGTATTCTTCTGATTCTCTTTGGGGCGCGCCAAGTCGATCTCGGCATGCGCGGTATTCACATCGCCGCAGACGATCACATGCCGGCCTTTCTTGCGCAGCGCTTCGGCCTTCTTCAGGAACTGATCGTAAAACGCCATCTTGAAGGGTACCCGCGCATTCCCGCGGCTGCCATTTGGAAAATAAATATTGAACAGGACGAACGCACCGTAATCTGCCACGATCGTGCGGCCTTCACTGTCAAATTCTTTCTTTCCTATCCCGTACTCCACGGATACCGGGGTGCTTTTCGTATACAACCCAACCCCGCTGTAGCCTTTCTTCTCCGCCGAACACCAGAACGAATGATACCCAGGCGGATGGCGAAGGCCCTCATCGAGCTGGGCTTCCTCAGCCTTTGTCTCCTGCAGGCACAGCACATCCGGGCTCTCTTTTAAAAGCCACTCGATAAACCCTTTTTTCTGAACAGCGCGGAGGCCATTCACGTTCCAGCTGATCAATCGCATAAGGCCCTAACACTATCAACAAGCGGCGGTGAAACATCCAACTGCAGCGCTTCCTGCGGCGTGAACCATCCGGCCTCTTCATGCTCTTCGGAGATCTGCAGGCTGCCGGAAACCCGGGTCACTTTAAAAATAAGATACACAACTTTGTCCTGTTCACGTTCCCACTCAAACGAAAACGCCATGCGTTCAGGCACAACCTCCATACCGGTCTCTTCACGGAATTCCCGGATCAAGCTCTCGCTCAAGATCTCCCCGCTATCGGGCTTCCCGCCGGGAAACTCCCACTTCTTCGGCCAGCTTAAACATTGATGATGCCGGCGCATCAACAGGACCCTGCCCCTATCATCAAAGAGAATACCACGAAGAACGAGAACAAATGGTTTCATGGGCAAAGGCAAACGTGCGCTCACTTCTTCCTGTTCAGTTTAGCAAACCCGCCGAGCACGCGCTCCAGAAGTTCGCTCCAGTCCACTTTATATTTCTGGTCATAATACACGGTCTGTTCAATATCCGCGCCGTCAACTTTGGTCACATCAACTCCGGTCAAAAAGATCTTCGGCGTCACCCCGTTCGCCTCGACAAGGTGGCACCAGCGCACTTCACCCTGCATATAGATCACTTCCTTTTGCTTCGGAAGATGCAGCTCAAGCCATAAAAGATCGCCGGACTTTAGCTCTTTATTAGACTCAAAACAAAGGCCCTGCACGGAAATATTCTTGGAAAACCCCAAATACTTGAGCCCCGGCCCCGCCTCAGGGCCGACCTTGAAACCAAGCTCTGTCCGGAAATCATACGGCACATGAAACGCGACCTTGACATCAGTCTCATACCGTTGATGTTTACGATTCTGCTCGGCTGTTGCCATATATCCTCCTTAACGCGCAACTAAAAAAGCGGCCATGTTCCTGATCAAACGGGCTGTCTTATCGTCGAGTATTTCCGCAGGCTTGCCGGAAGAATACTGGATAACTCCCAATACATTTACATTCTCGCCCGGAAGTATCCTCACCGGACACGGGACAACCAGCATTCCCATATATTTGGCATACGTATGGAACGCCTGTAAACACAGGTCTCCGCCGCCTTCCGTATTCCCCGCGGACGTGAATGCCGCGAACTTCTTTCCGGCGAGCTTCGCGTGGAACCAGAGGCCGCCGGTCGTATCCATGAAGACTTTTATTTTTCCGGTCACGTTCCCGAAATACGTCGGACACCCCATGACGATCAGATCCGCGGCCTCGAGCGACGCCGCCGTGGCTTCAGGAAGCGCCCGAAACGCCGATACATTCTGACGCGCCGCATCCGACAGGCCTTCTTTTTCAACCCAATCCTGATCAACAACGCGTAAAAGCGCCACCTCGGCACCAAGCTGTTTCAGCTCATCTGCAAAAGCACGGCCCATCAAATAGGTATTCCCACTCATGGAATGAATAACGATCGCGACTTTCATTGTCACCTCAATAGTCCCCGGCATAGCCAAAGGATACCATAATACGGCCCCATTGTGATTATCGCAACCATTGCGGATAATTTTTTATCGTGTGTCGTATGAAAAACTGCCCAGAATACAGCCGCCAATAAAATAAATGACATGAGATATGCCCCTGTCACCATGCGCCCTGGCAATACCGGCTTTTTTGTATCTTTATCCATAAAAACACTTTATAAGAATCGTTTCGAAAGGTCAAGCGCTCAAAAAATCAAAGATATGGATAAAATTGACATCTTCACACAAAAGCGGTAACATGCTCACCATTATATGGCGATCACTTCCTTCTTTAAACGCATGAAAGATGTTTTTATTGGCAAAGCGCGCAGCTACGCCGATGCCAGCGTGTTTCATACCATGTCTTTAGTCGCGTTCCTGGCTTGGGTAGGCCTTGGCGCGGACGGGCTTTCTTCATCCTGCTACGGCCCGCCGGAATCTTTCGCTACCCTGTTAAGCCACCCGCATCTTATTCTTATTGTCGGCGTTGCTACAGCCGCCACGGTCTTTATCATCAGCGCAAGCTATTCCCAGATCATTGAACTTTTCCCGGCAGGCGGCGGCGGATATCTGGTCGCCAGCAAACTCCTGTCGCCCATGGTCGGCATGATCTCGGGCTGTGCCCTTTTGATCGACTATATCCTGACCATTACCGTATCTATCGCCAGCGGCGCGGATGCGGTCTTCAGTCTTTTGCCGTACGAATGGAACGGGCTGAAATTAAGTTTTGCAGCCCTGATCCTTGTTATCCTCATGATCATGAACCTTCGCGGGGTCCGTGAAACCGTGATGCCGCTTGTCCCGGTCTTCCTGCTCTTTTTGGCAACGCATGCCTTCCTTATTATATACGGCATCACAACTCATGTCCCGGAGATGGCCACGGTGACCGCCAGCCTCAAAGCTGACGCGTCTGCTTCCTTTGCCCAACTCGGGCTTATGGGAACTATTGCGCTGATCCTGAAAGCTTACAGTATGGGCGCCGGTACCTACACGGGTATTGAAGCGGTCAGTAACGGCGTCTATATTTTGCGGGAACCCAAAGTCCAGACCGCCAAAAGCACGATGCGCTATATGGCCACATCCCTGGCTGTTGTGGTCATGGGGCTCATGCTCGGATACCTTCTCTTTAAAGTTGTCCCTGAACAGGGAAAAACGCTCAATGCCGTCCTTCTGGAACGCATGACCGTGGGCTGGCCGCAAGGCGTCGGGCATATCTTTATTCTCCTGACTCTTCTCGCCGAGGCGATCCTTCTTTTTGTCGCAGGCCAGACCGGATTTATCGGCGGCCCGCGGGTCCTCGCGAACATGGCGCTTGACCGCTGGTTCCCCACACGATTCGCCGCGATCAGCGACCGGCTTGTTTCCCAGAACGGCATCCTCATCATGGGCGGCGCGGCCCTTCTCATTCTTATTGTCACCCAGGGGTCTGTCGCGCTTTTGGTGGTCCTGTACAGTATCAACGTATTCATTACCTTTGTCCTTTCCCAGCTCGGCATGGTCAAGCACTGGTGGCAGGAACAGGGCAAGAAACACTCCTGGAAAAGAAAGATGCTGGTCAACCTGGCCGGCCTTGTTTTAAGCGGCGGCATCCTGATCTCCATGGTCGTCATCAAATTCCAGGACGGCGGCTGGGCTACTCTGGTGGTGACAAGCTTGCTCATCCTTGCCGCCTTTGCCACAAAGAAACATTACTGGGAAACTGCGAAGAAACTTAAAAGGCTCAATTCCCTGACCATCACGGTCCAGGAAGAGATCCGCGCCATGAAAAAACCGCCGCAATCGGCGCCGCTGGACCATCTGGCAAAAACAGCGGTCATCTTTGTCAGCGGCTTTAACGGGCTCGGACTGCACACACTATTCAACACGATCCGTTTCTTTCCCGGTGTGTACAAAAACTTTATCTTTGTCCAGATCGGCGTTATTGATGCCGGAAATTTCAAAGGCGAAGCCGAGCTGCAGCAATTGAAAACACGCATCTCAAACGACGTCGAGCATTACGTTACCTACATGCACAATAACGGCTACTCTGCCCGCGGGATCACGCTCACGGGTGTTGATGTTGTCCAGGAATCAGAGCGCATCGCCCTTGACCTTGCCAAGAAACATCCGGGAGCCGTCTTCTTCGGCGGGCAACTTGTGTTCCCGGAAGAATCGTTCATCACCCGGCTTTTACACAACCACACGGTCTTTGCCCTGCAAAAACGTTTATACCAGGAAGGGCTTCTGTTCGTCATCCTTCCCATCCGCATCTAAAGGAGGCCGGCCATGATCATTGGCGCTTTAAAAGAGATATTTCCCGGCGAAAAACGCGCGGCATTAACACCCGCCAGCGCTTCCCGTCTGATCAAAAAGAATGCCACGGTTTTAATTGAGTCCGGACTTGGCGCGTCTATCCACGCTTCAGACGAAGATTATATTAAAATCGGCGCCCGTATCGCTTCCCGGCAAGAAATCCTTTCCGGCGCGGATATGCTCCTGCGTGTACGCAAACCATCCAAAGAAGATATTCCCGCGCTTAAAACCGGCTGCATCCATATAAGCTTTCTTGACCCTTTTAACGAAAAAGAACTCGTTGACGCCCTTGCAGCACACAATGTGGCGGCCATATCTTTAGAAATGATCCCACGCACCACGATCGCTCAAAAGATGGACGCTTTAAGCTCTCAGGCCAACCTTGCCGGTTACGCCGCTGTCACACTAGCCGCGGAACGCTCTTCTAAAATATTCCCGATGATGATGACGCCGTCGGGCACGATCCCGCCGGCTAAAGTCTTTATTATCGGCGCCGGTGTTGCCGGCCTTCAGGCGATCGCCACCGCCAAGCGTCTCGGCGCACGCGTTGAAGCATTTGATACGCGCCCTGTGGTCAAGGAACAGGTCCAGTCCCTCGGCGCCAAATTCGTTGAGATCGATCTCGGCGGAGAATCCGGCCAGACAAAAGACGGCTATGCTAAAGCCCTGACCCCGGAACAGCTCGCTAAACAGCGTGAAGGCATGCGTAAAGTTTGCGCCGCATCCAGTATCGTTATTACAACAGCTCAGGTCTTTGGCAGAAAAGCTCCGGTCGTGATCACGCGTGATATGGTAGCCGCCATGAAACCCGGCAGCATTATTATTGATATGGCCATCGAATCCGGCGGTAATGTAGAAGGTTCAGCCCTGAATGAAGAGGTTGTTGTCAATGGTGTGCGCATTATCGGCCTCGGCAACCTCCCGTCCCGGGCCGCGATCGATGCGAGCGAAATGCTCGGCGCCAACTTTGTCAACTTTGTTGAACACTTCTGGAATAAAGATACCGGCACTTTTGATCTGAAACTCGACGACGAGATCATCAAAGGGTGCCTGATCACCCATAATGGCAAGATCGTTAACGACAAGATCAAAGGCTAATTATATGGAAAACTTTCTCACGAATCTGCCTTACCAACTATTCATTCTGGTCCTGGCTGTTTTTCTGGGATTTGCGCTCATCAGTAAAGTGCCGCCGCTTTTGCACACCCCGCTCATGTCCGAAGCCAATGCGATCTGCGGGATCATTATCGTGGGCGCACTTATCGCGGCCGGCGCTGAAGCAGAAAGCCCCTTCGCCATTGTCCTCGGCACTGCCGCGGTCGCACTGGCGGCTTTTAACGTGGTCGGCGGTTACATGGTCACCGAACGCATGCTTAAAATGTTTAAGAAAAAGGACAGCGCGCAATGAACATCCATTTCTTTGTCCAGATCACGTATATCCTGGCGTCTATCCTTTTTGCATTTGGCCTCAAATTCCTGGGTTCGCCCGAGACTGCACGCAAAGGCAATCAACTTTCCGCGTTGGGCATGCTTTTGGCTGTGATCGCGACCCTTGTTGGGAACCACATGATCGGGTTTCAGTGGATCATCCTCGGGCTTGTGATCGGTTCAGCCCTCGGCGCTTTTGTGGCGCTCAAAGCCGGCATGACGCAAATGCCGGAAATGATCGCGCTCCTGCACGGCTGCGGCGCTTTGGGCTCGGTCTTTGTCGACTGGGTACATTATTTAAAACTGCACAGCCAGTTGATCTTCACGATCAATGGTGTTGAGTCTTTCGCGTTGTTCCTTTCCATTGTGATCGGCGCTTTAACGTTTACCGGGTCTTTAATTGCCTGGGGAAAATTGAGCGAACGCCTGCCCGGACGGCCTATTCTGTTTCCAGGCCAGCAATGGGTCAACCTGATGATCCTCGGCGGCATTCTTATATCCGGCGTGCTTTTTCTGATGAACCCGGTCAGGATCGATCTCTTCTACACCTTCCTTGCCCTGTCTTTCGTATTCGGAATATTCCTCGTCATTCCGATCGGCGGCGCGGATATGCCGGTTGTGATCTCGGTCCTGAACAGTTATTCTGGTGTTGTGGCCTGCACCACGGGCTTTGTGATCAATAATACACTGCTGATCGTCGTCGGCGCTATTGTCGGCGCGAACGGCGTTATCCTGTCGATCATCATGTGCAAAGCCATGAACCGCTCGCTGACGAACGTGCTTTTCGGCGGGTTTGGCGCTGCCAAGAAAAAATCCGTGTCCGGCGTTAAGAAAGAAGTCCATTCTGCCACGATCGCGGATGCGCAACTTATTCTCGAAGCCGCCACATCAGTAGTGATCGCCCCTGGCTACGGGCTTGCCGTCGCTCAAGCCCAGCATGCTGTACGTGAACTCGGTGAGATCCTGGAAAAGAATGGCGCCGAAGTCCGCTACGCGATCCATCCTGTTGCCGGCCGCATGCCCGGGCATATGAACGTACTTCTCGCGGAGGCGAACGTGCCCTATGAACAACTCGTTGAAATGGAACACATTAACCCGACCATGAATACCGTTGACGTCGCGATCGTGATCGGCGCCAACGATACCGTTAATCCGGCCGCGCTCACCGATAAAACTTCTCCGATCTACGGCATGCCGATCATCGAAACCTTTAAAGCCAAAACCGTTTTCGTGATCAAACGCTCCATGGCTTCCGGGTTTGCCGGCATTGAAAATGAATTATTTTATTATGACAACACTCTCATGATCTTTGGCGACGCCAAAGATGTCGTGCAGAAACTTGTTGCAGAATTCAAGAATAAATAAAAACACCGTCATCCCGCGGCCCGAAGGCCGAGGGATCTCCCGCCTAGTTTTCCTTGTACGCCATGATCAAATTATTACTTCAAGTGAGACTTGGCACTGCGGGCCGGAGGCTTCATTTCGATGAACTTGACCGCCACATCATAGGACGTGTCGCCATTCTCGGCCACGCGCACAACTTGTGCCGGGCCGTTCACGATATCAATGATCCCGGACATGACAACGCTGACTTCCAGAATATCACCCGCTTTATACTCCGTATCGCTAAGAAACAATATCCCTGTAATGCTCATGTTCTTTGTCGTCGACAAACTCCAGAACGCATCTGCCTTCTTGGACTGACGCTTGATCAGGCGATGCTTGATCGCGATCACTCGGTCTGCCCGTATGGCTAAACGGCGTTCAGCCCCGCTTTTTTCCTGCACTTTAGCTTTCATACCATATCCCCAGGTTTAACCCAACGATCGAATTCTTCTGCTCCCACATCGCCGCTTTTTATTGCAGCCGCCTTAAGCGATATATTTTCCTCATATGCACATTTTGCGATTACCGCAGCTTTGTCATAGCCGATATGCGGCGCAAGCGCGGTCACGAGCATCAAAGAATTATTTAAATGCGCGTTAATACGCTCTTCCTGCGGCTCAATGCCCATCACACAATGTTCCTTGAAACTCACCGCCGCATCTGTCAACAGCCGGATCGACTGCAGCACATTGTAAATAATGACCGGCTTATACACATTCAGCTCAAAATTCCCTGATGCGCCGGCGATCGTCACGGTCACATGGTTGCCCATCACCTGGGCCGCAACCATGGTCAGGGCTTCACACTGCGTGGGGTTCACTTTCCCCGGCATGATCGAGCTGCCAGGCTCATTCCCAGGGATCGTGATCTCACCGATCGCACTGCGCGGGCCTGACGCAAGCCAGCGGATATCATTAGCGATCTTGTTCAGACTGGCCGCAACCGTATTGAGCGCCCCGCTCAACTCGACCAACGCATCATGCGCGGCCAGCGCTTCAAACTTATTACGCGCCGTCTCGAACGGGATCCCGGTCAGATCGCGGATAATCCCAGACGATACATTGGCAAAATCGCGATGCGTATTTAATCCTGTTCCGACCGCGGTTCCGCCAAGTGCCAATTCAAAAAGCCTGGGCCGGCAGGATTCCAGACGCTCCACCGCATTATGCACCTGCTGAACATATCCGGAAAATTCCTGACCTAACGTAACCGGGGTCGCATCCATTAAATGCGTACGGCCGATCTTGACAATATGTTTAAATTCCAACGACTTGGCCGCAAGCGCGCCTTCGAGATCGATCAGCGCCGGAATAAGCCGAAGGACCAACTCTTCCGCAGCCGCCACATGCATCGCTGTCGGGAACACATCATTCGACGATTGGCCCTTATTCACATCATCATTCGGATGAACAGCCCTTGAACCTTTCGTGCCGCCCAAAAGTTCTGCCGCACGATTAGCGATCACTTCATTGGCGTTCATATTTGTCTGGGTGCCGCTTCCGGTTTGCCATACAACCAGTGGAAAATGCGCATCCAATGCACCGGCGATCACTTCCTCAGCTGCCGCCATAATAACGTCGGCCTTCTTTTTATCCAGGATGCCCAGCCGGGCATTTGCCGCGGCCGATGCTTTCTTGACAATACCGAGCGCCCGAATAAACTCCCGAGGGAAACGTTCGCCGCCGATCTTAAAATTCTGACGGGAACGCTCTGTCTGGGCGCCGTAATACATATCCGCCGGCACCCGCACTTCCCCTATGCTGTCTGTCTCAATACGATGATCCATTATCCGTTAGCTTTCTTGAGCGGGAGGACACCAGCCAGCTCACCCACCACGTTCACCAGATCACTTCCGGCCGGAACAACGATCTTGGTATTATTCATTAAAGACTTTTCCACCATTTCCAGGCGCCTTAAAAGCTGCGCATTACCGACAAAATATCGTTCCGCGGCCTCATTGACCAGCTGGATGGCTTCGGCTTCACCCTGCGCGTCGAGAATACGCGCCTGCTTGATGCCTTCCGCCTTCTTGATCTCCGCGCGCTTTGTACCATCAGCCGCCGTTTCACACGCCGTCGCATAATCCACGGCCGCGATCTTTTCATTCTCCGCCTTAACGACCTTGTTCATCGTTTCCTGCACATCTTTCGGCGGATCGATCTCTTTGAGCTCCGCGCGGACAATGTCAATACCCCACTCGCCCGTTTCCCGGCGGAGAATTGTCTGAAGCTCGGAATTGATCTTGCCGCGCTCGCTGTTGGCGGTCTTAAGCGTCATGGTGCCGATAATATTACGCAAGGTCGTCCGTGCCAGGTTCACGATCTGATACTGATAATTCTGGACATTATATACGCAATTGCGGACACTCACCTCGTCGGACTTGACCCTGAAATAGATCTGGGCATCGACACTCGCGTTCAAATTATCATTGGTAATGATCTCCTGCGATTCCGCATTCACCATCTGCTCGGTCACATTAATAAGGTACATGTTCTCGGCCATCGGAATGATCCAGTTAAAACCCGGCTGGCCGGAGCGCAAATATTTTCCAAACCGCTCGATCAGGCCCCTGTGTGTCGGGCGTACAATACGAATGCCCGAGAAGAAAAAGAATACAATAAACGCTGCGGTAAAATACATCCACTCCATAACGCCCCCTTGATTAATCATTGGAAAGATAATGTGTCAAAAGCCTGACGCCGTACCCCGTCGCTCCATGCGCGTAGTACTGACGGCTGTCACCATCCACGAACGCCACACCCGCAATATCCAGATGCGCCCACGGCACATCCCCGACAAAGAATCTCAGGAATTCAGCGCCCGTCAGTGTCCCGGCGGCACCTTTCAAATTGCTGGTATTCTTGATATCCGCGATCTTGGATTTCATGGCATCTTTCAATTCCGGATAGAGCGGCAAGCGCCACAACCGGTCATCTGTGGCCTCGGCACTCGAAAGAAGCGCTTCGGCCATCGTATTATCCGTCGACAACAGCGCCGCGTAATCATTCCCAAGCGCCACCACACAGGCTCCGGTCAATGTCGCAAGATCGATCACTTTGGCAGGCTTATAAGTCGTGATCACATACGAGAGGACATCCGCAAGGACCAATCGGCCCTCCGCATCCGTATTCCCAATCTCTACCGACTTGCCGGCATGCCCTGTAAAAACATCGCCTGGTTTATACGCATTGGCATCAATCGCATTCTCCACCGCGCCGAACGCAAAAATAATATTCTTTTTCAGCTTGAGCTCAAGCGCCGTTTTCAACGTTCCGATCACTGTTGCGGCGCCGCTCATATCACAGCGCATCGTCTCCATGTGGCCAGATGGCTTCAAATTAAGCCCGCCTGAATCGAACGTAAGCCCTTTGCCGACGATCGCTGTATACGGCTTATCCTTACCCGCGCCGGTGTACTTGACGATCACGACACGCGGCTCTTTGTTGCTTCCCTGATTAACGGCCAACAGCAACCCGAGTTTCCTGGCTTTAAGTTTAGCGCGATCAAGGACTTCAAGCGTTATGCCCTTTTTCCCTTTCACGATCTTACGCACAACACCTTCGAGCATCACAGGGGTTGTCACATCCGCGTTTTCATTCACCAATTCACGCGCTACATTCACATTATCCGCAACCGTGCTGATCGCTTCGTATCCCGGGGATTTCTTGGCAACGATCACCACATCTTTACGGTCAATGGTTTTATCATCAGCCTTCTTTGAAATATACTTTTTCCAGGCATACGTTCCGATCGTCACACCCTCAATGATCGACTGGACCACCCATGCCTTATCCGCGTGCGGCACAACGATAAGCGTTTTCTCTGTCTTAAAATACGGCAGCATGAACGCCCGACGGACAAGCGCGCGCAGCGCTGACGCTGTCAGGTCTTTTTCCGCACCAAGCCCAAAAAGGACCAATACTTTCTTATCAACGACAAGCGGGAAAACCTGCCCCTTTTTACCCTCAAACTGCCCGGATTCAATAACCCCGCGGGCCGCATCACACACGCCCTGCCCTTCAAGGCCGCACGCTTTAGCCTTGATCTGGTCCGACGATAAAAATGCCACAGACGCTTTGTCAAACTTGAATGTATCGCGAAAAGAGATCACGCCATTACTCCTTAACGTTTATTGATCGTGACATAATCACGCTTGTTTTCACCGACGTAGATCTGGCGCGGACGGCCGATTTTGGCGCCACCCGGGACCTCGATCATCTCTTTCCAGTGCGCGATCCATCCGGGCATGCGCCCGATCGCGAACATGACCGTGAACATGTCCTTCGGGATGCCGATCGCCTTGTAGATCAGGCCGCTGTAAAAATCAACATTCGGATACAGATTGCGCTCCACGAAATACGGATCCTTGAGCACCTTCTCTTCTAGCCTGATCGCGATCTCAAGAAGCGGATCGTCAACGCCAAGCTTATTTAAAAGTTCATGCGCGCACTGCTTGATGATCTTCGCACGCGGATCATAACTCTTGTACACCCGGTGCCCGACGCCCATCAAACGATACGACGTGCTTTTATCTTTGGCCATATTGATATATTTATCCACATCGCCGCCATCTTTCTGGATCGCCTCGAGCATATCAATAACCGCCTCATTGGCGCCGCCATGAAGCGGGCCCCAAAGCGCGCAAATTCCCGACGAGATCGACGCAAACAGATTCACGCGCGAACTGCCCACCAGACGAACCGTCGAGGTCGAACAATTCTGCTCATGGTCGGCATGAAGAATAAAAAGCACCTTCATGGCCTGAACAACCTCATCATAGATCTTGTAAGGCTTCGTGGGCGATGAAAACAGCATGTTCAAAAGATTCGGAACATATTCCAGGTCCTCACGCGGATACACGAACGGCTCACCAATGGATTTTTTGTAGGCAAATGCGACCATGGTACGGACCTTGGACATAAGCTGAACCGCGATCCGGTCAAAATCCTTCTTCGAAGGATTCGTCATGTCGATATCTGGATAATATGCGGATAACGAACAGATCATGGACGCCAGGACGGCCATCGGATGCGCCGCGACGGGAAAGCCATTGAACAGCCGCTTCATGTCCTCATGGATCATGGAATGTTCATTAAAAAGCCCGGAAAACTCACGCAGCTCTTCGGACGTCGGAAGCTTCCCATAGATCAAAAGATACGCCGTCTCAACAAAACTGGAATATTCCGCGAGCTGTTCGATAGGATACCCGCGGTAACGAAGGATGCCGGCCTCTCCGTCGAGGAACGTGATGGCGCTTTCGCAATTGGACGTGTTGCCGAACCCGTGGTCAAGCGTCACATAATTCGTGAGCGACCTTAGTTTCGAAATGTCGATCCCGCGCTCGCCTTCACTGCCGATAATGATCGGAAGCTCAAAGGTGTTGCCGTCAAGAATGACTTTTGCTGTCTGCTCCTGGCCCATGCATCCTCCTCGAGAAGATATACTATTTAATGAAAACGTATTATATAAGGAAAAGAAAAAAGAGAAAAGGAAAAAGAAAAGTTACACCCATGCACGCCGCAATCGCTGAACCGGAATCTTCGGCCTTGCCTTCCCATCACGCAAATATAACAGCCAAAATATCCAGCAACGGCTTCGGCCAAAGCCCAAACCCGATGACCGCCGCACAAGAGATCGCCAGCAGTAAATACCCGTCCCTTGATATTGCCACCTCTTTAACCGACGCAGGCTTATCCATGTACATGATCTTAATGACTTTCAAATAATAAAAGAACGCGATCACGCTATTTAAAACAACCGCTGCCGCAAGCCAAAAATAATGCCCTTCAACAGCGGCCCGGATCACCAGGAATTTTGCCAAGAACCCGGCCAGCGGCGGAAGGCCTGCCAATGACAGAAGAAACATTGTAAAAAACATGGCCCCCCATGGCGCGCGCTGCCCCATCCCTTTGTACGCGGCCAGATCCATGCGATTCGGTGATAACAATGCCGCCGAGGCAAACGCGCCCATATTCATGAAAACATAAATGATCATGTAAAAAAATGCCGCTTGAAGCCCCAACAACCCCGTTGCCAGGCCAGCCAGGATATATCCCGCCTGCCCCACCGAAGAAAACGCCAGGAGCCGCTTCACATTATCCTGATGGAATGCGGACAAATTTCCGATCGTCATGGTCAGAATAGCCAGAACGGCGGTGATGCCTGGCCACCCCGAATGCATCAATGCCGAAGACCCAAAGAACACGCGCACCAAAAGGGCAAAGCCCAAAGCTTTCGGCGCCACTGAAAAGAACGCCGCCACAGGCCATGGCGCACCATCATATACATCCGCGACCCACATATGAAACGGCACGATCGACGCCTTAAATGCCAATCCTGCAAAAACAAGCACTGCCGCAAGAATAAGTGTGGGCGCATACACCCCGGACAGGGCAAGCCGGGCATTGATATCCGCCAAATTAAGCGTTCCAAACAATCCGTACACGAGCGTAATCCCGTAAAGCATAAGCCCTGTGGATAACGCCCCAAAAAGAAAATACTTGAGGCCCGCTTCGGTCGAATAAATATCCCGCTTTAAAAACCCTGCCAGTACATACGACACGATCGAAAGCATTTCCACAGACAGATACAACATCATCAGATTCCCGGAACTCACCGCCAGCATCATGCACGCCGTTGCCACCAGAAGAAAAAAGAAATATTCTCCCGCGTCATCGTCATCCTGCCACCGGTATCCCATGGATAAAAGAACAGCCAATACCGTCGCCACAAGAAAAAATATCCTCATGGCAAAACCGAACGCATCACCCATCAGCATACCTGAGAAAGCCGATGACGCGGTATTGCTCCCTCCCGGTAACACAAAAAAAGCCAGCGTTAATGACGCCAACGCCAAAAAACCAAGAAGCCAGCGGCGACAGCCAAAAACTCCGCATACAAGGATAAAAAGCGCCCCGGCGGCTAGCACAACTTCAGGCAATATGAACAGAATGTCATGCGTCATAACAGTTTTACCAGAATATCGATCGTATGTTTTTGATACTGCAGCACACTATCCGGATAAAAACCAACCGCCAGCGTTATCACCACAAGCGGCAGGATAATGCACACTTCCTTCAATCCCATATCCGGCCAGGAAACGCCTTTACCCGGGCTTCCCCACAGCATTTTCTTGATCATGACCAGAAAAAGCACGACGAGCGCGATCAGCCCAACAGCTCCTGCGATGGCAACTGACGGGAACGCAACAAATACTCCGGCCAACGATAAGAATTCTCCCACAAATCCGCTTAAACCTGGCAAGCCCAAAGACGCGAGCGCCATAAACGTCAAAAAGAAGGCGTATCGGGGCATAACTGACGCCAACCCGCCGAATGCTCCGATCTCACGCGTATGCGCGCGTTCATAAACAACCCCCACGAGCAGGAACATCGCTCCCGTAATGATCCCATGATTGAACATTTCAAGAAGGCTGCCGTTAAAACCTGTACTATTCATGGCTGCGACGCCAAGCAAAACAAAGCCCATATGGCTGACCGAAGAATACGCGATCATCTTCTTAATATCTGTCTGCGCAAATGCCACGCAAGCGCCATACACCAGATTAATTACGCCGAGGATCCCCAGCGGCAACGCCAACATCGTCATGGCAGCCGGAAAAAGCGGAACACAGATGCGTAACAAGCCGTACGTCCCCATCTTTAAAAGCACACCGGCCAAAATAACGCTGACCGGGGTCGGCGCTTCCACGTGCGCATCCGGAAGCCATGTATGAAATGGAAAGACCGGTATCTTGATCGCAAACGCCAGAAAGAATGCGCCGAAAAGAGCGCCCTGAACAACCGGGCTCAATGATGCTGTTGACCGCGCGAGCGTGATCATACTGAATGAATGTGGTTCTGCCCAGAAATAGACCGCCACGATCCCAAGAAGCATGATCAGCGATCCTGCCAGTGTATAAAAAAAGAATTTCCACGCCGCGTATTCCCGGCGCGGCCCACCCCATATTCCGATCAGAAAGAACATCGGTATCAAAACGGTCTCCCAGAACATATAAAAAAGAACAAGGTCCAATGCCAGAAACGTGCCGAGCATTCCGGTCATCAGGATCTGAAAGACGATGAAATATCCTTTTACCTTTGTACGGATCCTGTCTGATGCCAGGCAGGCTAGAAAACCTAAGAGCGCTGTTAAGAAAACAAGCGCAAGGCTCACGCCATCCACACCCAGGCTATAACGGATCCCGACCTGCCCGATCCAGGAATGATCTTCCGCGAACTGCATGCCGCCGTTCTGATGGTTGAACAACACGCACAATGCACCAACACAGCCGAGCACGGCCGCGTTGAATGCGGCCGCCGTGAAACGAATGAGCGCCTCGCGCCTTGCCGGGATCACGGCCAGTACCAGTGCGCCCAACAGCGGCAGAAAAATGATCGTACTTAAAATATGCGGCATACTTTCCCCAAAATAAACACCAGCAACATCAATACTCCGCCGGCCTGGACCAGAAGATAGCGATCGATCATCCCCGTCTGAATTCTCCGGACGGCCTGCCCGCAGGCCCCGACAACACGGCCAACGTCATTGACCGCACGATCAATACACGCGCCATCAAAAACAGCAGAAACAACGCAAATTCTCTGAAACGGACGGACAAACACAACCTCATACAGCTCATCTACATAATATTTGTTCACGGCCATCTTCTTCAGCCATGTCCACGTCGGGAATTTGACATTACGCACAACGATCATATACGCGCCCATGATCCCGGACAGGCTGACCATGGTCGAACATATGGCCATCGGCACATTCAGCCCGATCGCCTCATCTTTTGCCTGGATGAAATGCTGGAATGCCCCGTGGCACCAGGGCGACCCCAACAGGCCCAATCCCGCCGAAAAAGCAGCCAGCACAACAAGCGGGCCTGTCATGACCAGCGGCGACTCATGAACATCTTTTTCCAGGCGCGACGCACCAAAGAACGCCAACAACACAAGCCTGGCCATATAAAACGCGGTCATAAAACTCGTCGCGATCAATGCCGCAAAGAACCACATGTTCCCATGATGCCACACCGCACAAAATATCTCATCCTTGGACCAGAAACCCGAAAAAGGCATGATCCCGGCAAGCGCCAGCGCGCCAATAATAAATGTTACGGATGTCATCTTCATTTTTGTGAACAATCCGCCCATGGCACGGATATCCTGGGTATGAGCCGCGTGGATCACTGAACCGGCGCCTAGAAACAGCAAGGCCTTAAAGAACGCGTGCGTCATCAGATGAAATGTCCCGCCCGTATACCCTCCGGTGCCGAGTGCCAGCATCATGAGCCCCAGCTGGCTGATCGTCGAGTACGCCAGGATCCGCTTGATGTCATTTGTGACACACGCGATCGACGCGGCCATCAAAGCCGAGATCATGCCGACACACGCCACCATCTGAAGCGCCAAAGGATGCGCCAGAAAGAAACCATACAAACGCGCTACCAGATACACGCCAGCCGCCACCATGGTCGCGGCATGGATCAGCGCGGACACCGCCGTCGGGCCTTCCATGGCATCCGGCAACCAGGTATGTAACGGAAACTGTGCCGATTTTCCCATGGCGCCGAGAAAAATAAGGACTGCCGCCAATGCCACTAACGATTCCGGCCCTTTAACAGACGCCATATCCGCAAAATGCAGCGTATTCCCAAGAGATAATAATATAAGGATCCCCAAAAGCAATCCCGTATCACCGACTCTCGTCGTCACAAAGGCCTTCACACCGGCCGCAGCGGCCGCAGGCTTTTCATACCAGAATGCCACCAGAAGGCACGAACAAAGGCCAACGCCCTCCCAGAAGATATAAAGCAGTAATAAATTATCCGCCAGAAGAAGGCCCAGCATGGATGCCATGAACAAAGAAATATAGGCAAAAAAGCGTGAATACCTGGGATCTCCGGACATATACCCGATGGAATAGATCTGGATCAAGGTGCCGACGATCGTTACGACTAACAACATCATGACCGTCAGGCTGTCAATAATGATCCCCAGCGTGATCGGCTGCCCATTCACCGTCAACCATCCTGTCAACGCATACGAGCTCCCTCCGGCCATAAAACCCATGCAAACAAGGACCGCCAGCAATGCCGCCATCACCGACGTCCCGACAGAAATAAACGCAGACAGCTTCCCCAACTTTCGCCCGAACATGATGTTCAGCCAGAAAGCCATAAACGGAAGGACCGATATCCAGTGTGCGAGTTTTACCATTTTAAAAGATTGAAATCGTCAATAAATACGGATTTTCTAAGCCTGTACACGGCGATCACAAGAACCAAACCAACAACACTTGCCGCCGCGGCCACCCCGATCACAAACAGCGCAAAAACCTGCCCCGTCGCATCCGATGCGCCAAAATAGCGGTTAAACGCCACCAGATTAATATTTGCTCCGTTTAACATGATTTCGATCGAGATCAAAAATCGGATCGCATTGCGCTGGGTCAAGACTCCAAAAAGTCCAACACAAAAAAGAAATGCGCTTAATAAGACATAGTGCCCTAAAGGGATCATTGTTTGACCTTTCCGATAACGATCGCGCCCACCAGCGCCGCCAGTAAAAGGACCGATATAAACTCGAACGGCAACGCATATGTCGTGAGTAACGCTTTGCCCAATCCATTAAGGCCGATCCCCTGGCCCGGCGGCAGCATCATATCATTCCATTGATTCGCGTAGATAATGATCAGGAACACGCCAAATATTCCGGCTGAAACGATCCCGCCGCACACACTTTGCTGCGATACCTGACGGATAGACCTGTCACCGATCCGGGCTGTCAGCTTGATCGCAAAAATAAAAAGCGTCATAATGCCACCGACATACACCAAAACCTGGATCACGCCCAAAAATGCCGCATCAAGTGACAAGAATATCCCGGCAACACTTAAGAGCGCCAGCGCCAGCCAGACCGCACTGTGAAACACATCTTTCACGGTCACGCTTAAAACAGCAAAAACGCACAAGCTGACAGCAATAATATAGAAAACTGTTTCTGTCATGAATGCCCCTTTTCAACACCCGTCTTCCCAAAATGATCATACTTTTCAGGGCGCATCAAGTCGATCGCGGAAAAAGCATCGCGCTTGAAATACGCCACCTCGTAACGCTTGTTCATGCCGATCGCCCCCACCGGGCATACTTCAGCACAAAAACCACAAAAGCAGCAGATCTCGCCATTAAAACAAAATGTTTTCGGTGTCCGACTCTTTGTCGTCGGGTCCATGGTGGTCGTAAGACTTAACGCTGCAGTCGGGCATATCTTGACACATTGGAAACAGCCAATGCATTTTTTGGGATCAAGGTCGACCAACCCGCGAAACCTTTCGGTCATAGCCGCTTTTTTAAAAGGATATTCGATCGTGACCGGGCGCCGGAACATGTTTTTGCCCGTGACCGCAAGCCCTTTAAAAATACTGGCCGTTCCATCTATGATTTCGACGAACATATTGCGCATACTATCCTTTTCTCACCAAAAACCATCCGGTTACAAGGACATTCACCAGCGCCAAAGGCGTTAACACTTTCCATGCGAACGTCATCATCTGATCCATACGCAAGCGCGGCAATGTCCAACGAACCCACATGAGAAAGAAAACGATCCCGTACGCCTTAAGCAAAAACCATACCGGCGACGGCGCCCATGGCCCAAGCCATCCACCGAAAAATAATGTCGCGGTCGTGGCTGAAATAATAAAGAAGTTCGTATATTCGGCCACAAAGAACATGGCAAACTTCATACCGGAATATTCCGTATGATAACCAGCCACAAGCTCGGATTCTGCCTCCGGAATATCAAACGGCACCCGGTTCACCTCCGCTGTCGCAGAAATAAGATAGATCAGAAACGCCACCATGACATTCGGCTTCAAAATAAACCAGCCGGGTTCCTGGGCATGCACGATCCCCTGCATGGATACAGTCCCCGCTTCCATGACCACCACAAGAACAGATAAGAGCAGCGGGACCTCGTAACTGATGATCTGCGCCGCCGATCGCATGCCGCCCAATAACGAATATTTATTGTTCGATCCCCACCCGGCCATAAAGATTCCGAGCACGCTCACCGACGTGATCGAACAGATATACAAAATACCAACATTCAGATCATACACAATATGATGCGGCCCGAAAGGCATGCACACGAATGCCATGACCGCCGGGATGGCCACAAAGAACGGCGCCAGCCACCAGATAAAAAAGTCGGCGCCGGAAGGGACAATGTTCTCCTTCAGTAACAGCTTCACCGTATCTGCCACGGACTGAAATGCGCCTTGAGGGCCTGTCATCATCGGCCCTTTGCGGTTCTGGATCCAGGCTGATACTTTACGCTCAAGCCAGATAAGAAACATGGCTGAGACCGCGACAAAGCCAAGAACAAACCCGCCTTTTGCCGCTAATTTGAGCAATTCCTGCACAGGGAAATTCATCGGTCGATCTCTCCCATGACGATATCCAAACTGCCAAGGACACACACCGCATCCGACACATTCAGCCCTTTGGCCATGACGGGAAGGACCGAAATGTTGGAAAATGACGGCGCACGGATCTTTAGCCGGTACGGAAAAGCCTCCCCATTACCCACAATATAAAAACCAAGGTCCCCGCGCGGGCTTTCAGTTCTCATATACACTTCCCCGTTCGGACGGAAAGGCTTGTTCACTTTGACCACAGGATCGCCCTCAGGCAACGCAGCCAAGGCCTGCTCGACGATCTTCAGGCTCTCACGCATCTCCTGAACGCGAACAAAATAACGATCCCAGGCGTCTCCGACCGTCCCAAGCGACACCTTAAAATCAAGTTTGTCATACACCAGATACGGCTCATCCTTGCGCACATCCCAGTTGAATCCTGTGGCGCGCAAATTCGGGCCGGTCACGCCATAACTCAACGCAATATCCTGCGCGAGGACCCCAATATTCTTTGAACGCGCCTTAAAAATAATATTGTGCGTTAAAAGGTCGTCGTAATCCTTGAGGATTTCCCGCTCTGAGGCAATAAAGTCACGGATCATCTGAGCAATCTTTGGTGTCATATCGCCGGAAACACCTCCGATGCGCACGTAATTATAGGTCAAACGCTGTCCGCAGAGTTCATCAAAGATCTGCACGATCTTCTGGCGGTCGCGCATGGCATAGAAAAGCGCGGTCGCGTACGCCCCCAGGTCCTGGGCAAACGTTGAGATCGCCAGCAAATGACTTGCAATACGGTTCAATTCTGCAACGATCACCCGTAAATATTGCGCGCGCCTAACCGCTTCAATCTGCAACAATCTTTCAGCCGCGAGGCAAAAACCGAGGTTATTATTCATGGATGCCAGATAATCCAGGCGATCCGTAAAAGGAATAAATTGCGTCAGGGTGCGGCTCTCCGCGACCTTTTCGATCGAACGGTGCAGGTAACCGATATGCGGCCGGCAATCATTGACGATCTCGCCGTTCAGCCGAAGCTCAAGGAAAAGGACCCCGTGCGTCGACGGATGCTGTGGGCCCATGTTAATAACAAGTTCGTCTTTGATCATAACGTCACTTTAACGGCTTTTGAATAATGTCCGAAGAAGCAAAACTTTTGCGCAAAGGATGTCCGGCCCAATCATCGGGATTCAGGATCCGGCGCAGGTCCGGATGCCCCAGGAATTTGATCCCGAACAGGTCATAGACTTCCCGCTCAAACCAGTTCGCCGCGTCCCATAAAGAAGCCACCGAATCAATGGACGGCTCTTCGGATGAAAGCACAACCTTCACGGTCAACAAAAAGCGCACATCAAAACTATACAGATGATAAACCACGTCGAGCGCCTCTTTACGGTCAACCGCGGTCAAACACTGCAAACTGATAAAACGCGAGGGCCCGTTCTTCAGCTGATCCAACACCGCAAAAGCCGCCTCTTTGCGAATGACCAATGCCCCGGCCACAGCCTCTGCCGCCGCGTCGGGAAACATTGTTTGAACCGCCTGGACAACCGTTAAAAGATCCATTTAGACCGCGGCCTTGTCTTTTTTAGTATTGATCTTATCCTGGAGCTTCATGAGGCCATGCAGCAGGTTCTCCGGCCGGGGCGGGCATCCGGCAACATACACATCAACGGGGATCCCGAGCGCATCCGCGCCCTTGACCACGGAATATGTGTCATGATAAAAAATACCGCCGCTGATCGCACAATTGCCCATGGCAATAACGTACTTGGGTTCCGGCATTTGCGCATATAGCCTTTTAATACTGTCGCCCATTTTGATACATATTGTGCCTGAAAGGATCATGACATCGCATTGACGCGGGCTGGCACGGAATACACCAGATCCAAATCGGTCAATATCATAATCCGACGAACCAGCCGCCATCATTTCGATCGCACAACACGCCAGGCCAAAGGTCAGCGGCCATAACGATGAACTCTTGGCCCAGGCAAAAAGCTCTTCACTCTTACCCAAAATAAGCTGGCCCCCGGGCATCTTTTCAATATACGCAGCTCCCGGGATCGATTCGTTTATTGCCATTCGAGCGCCCCCTTCTTCCAGGCATAGGCCAATCCGACGGCAAGAATAAGCATGAACACAACCATTTCCAAATACGCCGTCATCCCCATTTGTTGAAAATCAACAGCCCAGGGAATGGTAAATAATATTTCGACATCAAAGATAACGAAGATCAACGCGAAGAGATAAAAGCGGATATTGAATTGTACGCGGGAATCCCCCTGAACGATCTCGCCGCATTCATAGGGCGCACATTTGACAGCAGACGGGGCCTTAGGCCGTATGAACCATGAGACCGCAAACGCAGCGCCCACAAAAATGACGCCCAAGAGCCAAAAGAATGTAATGTGAATATAATCCGGAAGCATCCTGACCTTTCACAATTTTTGTAGGCGCCTGACACAATCGTACTATAATAAAACTATGATCTATGTAGCAACGCTCATCATTTTACTGCTGTGCATCCTCGGCCTTGGGATCGGATATTTTCTGACCAAAAAGCCGTTTCAGCACCGCTGCGGCATGAAGCCTGAAAAAGGCTGCTCCTGCGACAGCAAAACTCCTCCTTGTGAAAACAAGATCCTGTATTAAAAAGCCTTGCAGCTTTTCTACTCTCCGAAGTTATCGTATGCGATCATTTCAGGCGGGACACCGAGCGCATCAAGCATTTTCTTGACCGCATCGATCATGGGGCCCGGGCCGCAGAGGTAATATTCACAACCCTCAGGGTCAGGATGATTTTTTAGATAACGTTCCAGAACGATCTGATGGATAAAGCCTGTCGGCCCTTCCCATTTATCTTCGGGCAACGGCGCCGAGAGCGCCACATGATAACTGAAATTCGGGAACTCCGCGGCCAACGCCTTGAAATCTTCATCATAGAACATTTCCCGGCGTGAACGGGCGCCATACCAGAAGCTCACCTTGCGCGTTGTGCGGCGGTTCTTGAATAATTCAAACAAATGACTGCGCAACGGCGCCATGCCGGCGCCTCCCCCGATATACAGCATTTCACGGTTCGTTTCCCGGATGAAAAACTCGCCATACGGCCCGCTCACCATGACCTTGTCACCGGGCTTGAGCGAAAAGATATACGACGACGCCTTGCCCGGAGGAAGCGACATGTCTTTGGGCGGCGGGGTCGCAATACGCACATTCAATTTAACCACTCCCTTTTCACCGGGATAATTGGCCATGGAGTACGCCCTGAAGATCGGCTCATCATTCTCGGCTTTCAGGTCCCACAGCTTGAATTTATCCCAGTCAAAACGAAACACGTCCTGGATCAAGAAATCCCGGAAGTTCTTCTTATACGGCGGAATATCGATCTGAATATACCCGCCGGCGTGAAAATCGAATGGCTGCCCCTCAGGCAGGCGCAATACCAATTCTTTAATAAATGTCGCCACATTCTGATTCGAGATAACCTCACACTCGAATTTCTTCACATTGAACGCTTCGGCAGGGATCTCAATATCCAGATCTTCACGGACCTTGACCTGACACGCTAAACGAACATGCTCTTTCTGCAAGCGCCACGGGATCTGAGCTGTTTCGGTCGGAAGGATCTCGCCGCCACCCTGCAGGACCTTGCACGTGCACACCCCGCACTCGCCGCGTCCGCCACATGCCGAAGGCAGGAAAATCTTGTTTTCAGAAAGCACTGTCAGCAAATTCTTGCCCGTATTGATCTGAAACGTCATGCACTGGCCGTTGATCTTGAGCGAGCATTTCCCCTTCTTCACGAGGAAGAATTCCGCCAGTGACAATATCCCGACCAAAAGAAGTACAGTGAGCGTAAAAAACACAACGCTAAAAAGAATGAATGATCCTAAAACCATTGAACAAGTTCCTTTGTTAGAAAGCGATCCCTGCGAATGCCATGAACGCCATGGCCATGAATCCGGTTGTCATCATGGTAATCCCAAGCCCCTTAAGCGGCGCCGGCGGATTTGAATACCAGAGCTTTTTGCGTAACGCGGCCAGCGTAATGATCGCAAGCCCCCATCCGGCTCCGGAACTAAAACCGAACACGAGCGATTCTCCGAAGGTATAATCACGCTGATCCATAAAGAACGTTGCACCCAAAACCGCGCAATTCGCTGTAATAAGCGGAAGAAAAATACCGACCGTTGCATATAAAGCGGGCGCAAAACGATCTACGATCATTTCCGTAATTTGATTCAACGCCGCGATCGTCGCGATAAAAAGAATAAAACTCAAATAACTTAAGTCAAGCCCCGGAAGCCCGGCCCACGCCAGGGCGCCCTTTTTAAGAACATACGCCTTAAGCAGCCAATTCATCGGAACCGTCATGGTTGAAATGAACGTCGTCGCCATAGCCAGACCGGTTGCGGTCTTGATCTGTTTGGAACAGGCCAAAAACGAACACATCCCGAGAAAATACGCCAGGATCATGTTATCCGTAAAGATCGTTTTAATGGCCAGCGTTATATAATGATTCATACAAACTCCCGTCTTAATGCTCTTCGCGATGCCCTGTAATCATACGGTGAATACAGACAAGCGCCCCCAGAAGAAAAAACGCTCCGGGCGCCAAAACCATGATGCTATTGTTAATATAACCAGCCTGATAGAAAAAGTGTGGCACGACCGGGAACCCGAAAAATGTTCCGCTACCAAATATCTCGCGCAATGCCGAAATCATGAGCAAAAACGAACTGTAGCCTAACGCGTTCCCAAGCCCGTCGAGGAACGACGGCCACGGCGGATTGTTCATGGCATACCCTTCGGTACGCCCCAGCACCAGGGTATTCGTAATGATCAACCCGATAAACACACTGATCTGCTTGCTCAAATCAAAAAAGAACGCCCGCAATACCTGATCCACCATAATAACGAGAACCGACACGACCAGGATCTGAACAATGATCCGGATATTGGACGGAATATAATTGCGAATCAGCGCAACAGCCATGCAGCCAAAGGACAGTACGAATGTCGTACCCAGCGCCATGATCAGCGCCGTCTGCATTTTAACAGTCACGGCCAGCGCCGAACAGATCCCCATCACCAGAAAAGAGATCGGGTTTTTATTCCACAACCCGTCGATCACGATCAGTCGTTCTTTTTTACCGAAGAGGGACATGGTCAAACCTCGTTATGCTTAATGCTGTTTCTGAAAAAAAGGTTCATACACCCTGATCCAATGGTCGAGGAGCGCGGTCACACCCTTGCCTGTCATTGTTGCGCCGCTGATCCCGTCCACATAATACGGCCACTTTTCTTTAGGGATACGATCAGATACTTTGCCTTTAGCAACCACCACCGGCTCAACCTGGGATAGCGCATCATCCCATATCTTCTTGCCTTCAAAATTCTGCTGAAACCCGAGCGATTCCACTTCACTGCCAAGCCCAGGTGTTTCTCCCTGCTTGTAGAATGAAATCCCGCGCACCGTCTTTCCGTCGGGCTGGATGGCCAGATATCCATACAGCATGGACCACAAGCCCTTGCCCTTGATCGGAAAACAATACCCCTGCACCTTACCGCCTTCACGATAAATAAAGAGCGGATACAACGCCTCGCCCTCTTTGATATCCTCGTGCTTTTTACCCGGCACAATATTGCCGGACGCATCCAGCACGACCTGTTCGATCTTCTCATTAAAGATCTTAAGCGCCAATTCTGGAAGAACGTCTTTCGGCAAAGGCGGCGTCAATTTCAACACATCGAAAATATGCCGCTTCACGTCCAGAGTCACATTCATTTCCTGACGGGCCTTAAGCTTGAGCGACAAAGACGCCAGCATAAAGCTTGCGATCGAACAAATAATAAACGCAAAAATAAACGGATAAAGCCGGCTCTCTTTATTAACCACGGGACGCCCTCCTTCGGATATGCTGCTCCACAATAATATGATCGATGAGCGGCGCAAAAATGTTCATCACCAAAATCGAAAGCATGACCGCTTCAGGATATGCCGGATTGAACACGCGGATCAGGACCACAAACACGCCGATCAGGATCCCGTAGATCCAGCGGCCAATCTGTGTGGCCGAGGCCGACACCGGGTCCGTCGCCATAAAGATCGCGCCGAACGCAAAACCGCCAAGCACCAGATGCCAGTGCGGCGGCAAGGTGGCTTGAATAGCACTGTGCGGCCCATGCAAAAGAACAACCAGCCAGCTTGTTGTCAACAGCCCGACCACGCAACCCGCAATGATCCTCCAGCTCGCGACCCCGGTGATCAATAAAAGCGCCAAACCCAACAAACATGCCAGCTTCGAGGTTTCCCCGATCGAACCCGGAATAAATCCAATGAAAAGCTGATGCCACGTATACCCTGCCTGCGTCAGTGCCGTCGTCGCCGGAGTTCCGGCCGGAGCTGCCGCAAGCACGGCCAGCGGTGTTGCTTTGGAAACGCCATCAACAGCCAGCCAGGCCTTATCCCCGGACATCTGGCCCGGATATGCAAAAAACAGAAACGCGCGTGCGGCAAGCGCCGGATTCACAATATTCATCCCCGTGCCGCCAAATATTTCTTTGCCCACCACGACACCGAACGATATGCCGATCGCCACCTGCCACAGCGGAATATGCGGCGGCAAGGTCAGCGCAAAAAGGATCCCTGTCACAAAAAAACCTTCATTGATCTCATGCTTGCGAGTACAGGCAAAAAGAACTTCCCAAAAACCGCCGACCGTATAACTGACCAAAATGATCGGCAGGATCGCCATGAGGCCGCGCAGCAGCGCATCGGTCCATTGCGGCGCAACGCCAAGCGCCAGCTCTGCCTGATACCCGGCATTAAAGATCCCGAAGAATGCCGCCGGGATCACGGCCAGCACCACCAGCACCATGACACGCTTCAGATCCGCCTTGTCGTGAATAAACGGGGCCTTTGTTGCCCGCGTTCCGGGCGTGAACAAAAAGCTGTCGGTCGCTTCATATAAAGGATACAGCTTTTCCAGAGGCTTACCCTTTTGAAAATGCCGGCCTAAATTATCCGAGAATGTGCGTAATGCGTTCATCATGCCTCTTTCTCCATGAGGTCAAGCCCACGCTGAATGATCCCGCTCACGTCAACCTTGGACGGGCAGGCAAAATTGCAGAGTGTAAAATCTTCGGCCGCGCATTCAAAGATCCCGAGGCGGATCATCTCTTCCACTTCATTCGCATAGATCGCCCGAATCAAAAACACAGGCATGATATCAATCGCATTCAAGTCGTCGTAAATATCGCTCAAAACGATCGCGCGATGCCCGCCATTCATGTCCGTATCCAAAGAAACTTCTTTCTTCGGAAGAAATGAACTTGCCACCGTGCGGGTAAACGAAAACGCATTAAACCCCGGGTCGATCCAGCCAAAAAGTTTTCTCGCGCCACCCGCCGGGATCACGGTCAACTGCGCATGATACCAGCCGATAGTGCCTGCGTAACCCACCTCTGTCCCGCTTAAGACACTGCCAGAAATATAACGGGCGTCATTTTTTTGAGCTTCGCCAAGAAGATGCGCGACCGGCGCGCCCAAGACCGTTTGAACATACGCACGGCCTTGTGCCGCCTCGCCTGTCACCGCAATAACCTTTTTAGGGTCAAAAACCCCATCGGTGAAAAGGCGCGCCACCCGCAGGACATCCTGCGCTTCGATAAACCACACCACTTCATTTTTTCCAATAGGATCCAATGCATGAATATGTGTGCCCACATTACCCGCCGGATGCGGCCCGGAAAACCCCGCGCATTCCACATTCTTCGCGCCTAAAAGCGCCTTGGATAATGTTGCCGCGTCAAAACAAAGATACGTTTTCCCTGTGGTAAGGCGCCTCAAAATATCAAGCCCGGCCTGGAAATCCTTTTCTTTCCCTTCGAGAATGAACCCGATATCCGGGGCCAAAGGGTCTGACTGCATGGCATGGATAAAAACAGACTTGGGGGCGGCTTTAGGATCCGCGATCTTCATGAACGGACGCTGACGCAGAAAAGGCCAAACACCGCCCTTGAGCAACCGGTCGATCACTGCTTCGCGGGAAAGAGAGTCCCCTGATACGGCGCCATGAGCAACCGCGCTTTGATCGCCGTCAACCTGAATGGTCACTGATAACAACGCGCGCTTGGGCCCGCGATTCAAACTTTTAATAACACCCGTCACCGGGGACACCAAAACAATGCCCTTCCCGTCGCGATCTTCCGCGATAGGAGCGCCTGTCTGAATACGATCGCCTTCTTTAATGACAAGACGAAACTGATGCGGCGGAAATTCAAAGAATGGAAACAAAATTTCGGATGGACGAGATAAAACCTTAAGCTCCAAACGAGCCCCGCCCTTCAGCGGAATAGTGCGACCTTTTTTAATTCTGATGGCCTGCATTACGTCTCCCTTTTGAGCATTAATTCTACCTTAAGATATTATATAATGTATACAAAATTCATTTTTTACGCACGTCATCCTGAGGCCCGCAGGCCGAAGGATCCCCTGCATGACTTAGTTTAATGTTTTTAGCGGATGTCGTATCCCCTTGGACACGATCTTTTCGCCCGAAGACAGTATTACGATCACATCCATTCCGGGTATTTTCTCGAGAAACGCCAGCCCTTTTTCCGGCCCCATGATAAACGGGATCTTGCCGAGCACCTGGCCCACAACAGGGTCAGGATAGATCACGGTCACAGACACGACACCTTCCGTCGGATATCCGGTCCTGGGATTGAAAATATGATGATAGCGTTTACCATCCTTGATAAAAAACCGCTGATAATCCCCGGAGCCCATGACCGCCGTATCTGTGACCGCCACATACCCCACGATCCCGTCTCCGCGCGGCTGTTGGATCCCGATATTCCACGGCCGTGACGCATTCTGCCCGATCACATACACATCCCCGCCGGCATCGATCAACGCCGACACGATCCCATGCGCCTTTAAAACCTTGACCGCTTCAACGATCGAATACCCTTTGGCAATGCCGCCCAGGTCGATCATGACATCGTGAGCATCTTTTTCCAACTGGCCGTCTTTCAACGAAAGATGCGCGTACCCCACACTTTTCAACGCGCGTTGAATATCCGCATCAGCCGGAAGATGCGGATGATCCGTATGAAAGCCCCATATCTGGGCCAACGCCTCAACCGTCATGTCAAAAGCCCCATCTGTCTTTGCACTCATGTCAAGCCCGGTCTGAATAAGCCCCAGGATCTCCTTATCCTTGATCGGTGTGCCGTCATGATTAAACGCATAAATAGGGCTTCTGGCATCCAACCCGTTAAATTTGATCGCAACCTCCTGCATGCGATCCAACGCCGCCTTGACAGCGGGCGCCGCCACCTTCTCAGGGCCCGCCGCAGATACGGTGACATAGGTGTCCATCATGAAACGCGTTTCTTTCTGCACACGCGTCTCACGGCCGCTCAACGCCCGCGCCACACAAACCGCGATGATCGTAACAACGATCCACAATAAAACAGTTTTCAACCATTGGGCCATGGTCATGGTGCGCATGAAACCTCCCCTGCAGCCGTTTTCTGGCTATCCGCCGCCAGATAAAAACGGGTCATGAACATACTCAAAAGAGGCATCAATGCCGCCGGAGTCCTGACATTCTTAAAATCAAGGCTTCGTATGATATTCTTTGAAATATCCCAGAAAAAAGGAATCGCCATCCAGGCCTCGGCAAAAATCATGGCCGTCCTCTCGCCGGAGATCCCGAACACCTCCAACGGCTTAAGCAACCGCCCCAAACCGGCCCCAAGATCCGTAGGCGATGTCGTCCGGGCTAACAACGCGCTTAAAAAGATCAGAAACACAATGCGCAACGCAAAAACTGCGCCTGTGGTCAGCCCTTCCGCCGTAAATCGGATCAACGCATTTTGAAACAGCACCTGCGTGCCTGAACTGAACAATACCGGAAACAAGAACGCGATCGCAATCATCAGGCTATATCTTCTGGCCTGTATCAAGAGGAAAACAAGCGGAATACGTGCCGCCAGAACAAGAAACACAAGAAGCGCGAATAATACCCCGTATACGGCCAGGCCGCTCACCATGATCACAAACAAGGAAAGAATGATCAGCGTCAGGATCTTCATTTCTGCCGAAAGCCTGTCCAGAAAAGAATGGCCAACAACATACCGGCCGAATTCAGGCGAAGCATGTTCCGCCGTGAGTGTTTCTTTCTCTACGGGCAACCCGTTCTTGAGATCAAGGCAAACCTGCCCGGCGACGATACCGATCACCCACCCCATCACGACGGAGCCGATAGCCAGCCACGGCAGGAATAAAAAGATCCCGGGGTGTTTCACCAAAAGCCAATACGCCAGGAATATCTGGACCACATTATGCGTCAGCGCTCCGGCCATGCTGATCCCCACGATCCCCAAACGAAACGGCAGCGGAAAAGATCGCACCCAAAATAAACATCCCATCACGGCCGTACTCATCACTCCGGCGGAAAAGCTCAAAATAAATGTAGGCGACATAAAGGTCCCCATCATGAACGCACTCAAGATCGTACGCAACAGCGTGATCTCCATGGCCGCGCCAAACCCCATGGTCACCAGTGCGATCAACGTCACCACATTCGCCAGCCCCAGGCGAAGCCCGGGCACAGGGTGCGGGATCAGCGACTCTGCGATCTGTACGACGCACGCGATCGCAACCAGGAGCGCCGTCTTATGGATATTCAATGTCGCAGGAATTTTTGTCATTCTAAACCTTAATAGGCCACCGCATCCAGGATCTGCGGCGCTGTTGATTTGATCTCAATCAGAATATGATTCGGCACACAGACGATCGTCTGACCGACGTACTGTATCCAGCCGGTACGCATGCACACATGCTGAGGGCAATCCGATTCGAGTACCCGCACCCGCCCGCCTTTAACCTCGATCTGCATTTTTCCATTCAGGATCGGCACAACGCCGTCTTTGGACAGGCTGATCTTGCTTAACAGCGCCTGTTCATGATAGATCAGAATACCGGGTGATGCCGGCACATAACGGTGAGAGAACGCAGACACGATAAAAAACAGGGAACAACCGAGGATGATAACGGCCAAAACAACATCCGTTGCAGACGGCGCATAAAACGCCAGATCCTCATCATGGGTCTTCATAGTGCGTTCAAAATGGCCTGAATATCTTTATCCGTATGGCTGAAAGATAGGAATTGCGCTTCAAATTGCGATGGCGCGATATTGATCCTTTGATCCAGCATGGACCAGAAATACTTCGCATATCGTTTTGTATCCGACGTTTTGGCGTCCTTAAAGTCATCGACTGGCCCTTTGGTAAAGAACACCGTAAACAAAGACCCGGCACGGTTGACCGTGACCGGCACACCGGCCTTGATGAACGCCGCTTCCAGCCCGTCACAGAGAATCGCGGTCTTGTCATTCAGCGCCGCATAATCTTTCTTTTTTAACGCCTTCAAATTCGCGATACCCGCCGCGACCGCGACCGGGTTCCCGGACAGCGTACCCGCCTGATACACGCCGCCCAGAGGCGCCACATGATCCATGATATCTTTTCTGCCGCCATACGCGCCGATCGGCAGGCCGCCACCAATGATCTTTCCCAAACAGGTCAAATCCGGCTTAACATTCAAGATCGTCTGCACGCCGCCAAAGTGAATGCGAAACCCTGTGATAACCTCGTCGAAAACAAGCACGATCCCATGCTTCTTCGTTAACGCGCGGATCTCTTCCAGAAAACCGATACCCGGCAGGACAACACCCATATTTGCGGCTACGGGCTCAACGATAACGCAGGCAATATCTTTACCCTGTTTGGCTACAACCTTACGAAAATACGCAATATCATTGTAGGGACACACGATCGTGTCCCGACTCAACGATGCGCTCACGCCCTTGCTTCCCGGAATGCCCTGTGTTGCCGCCCCTGACCCGGCCTTCACAAGCAAGCTGTCGCCATGCCCGTGATAACAACCGTCAAATTTAATGATCTTGTCCCGCCCCGTGAACCCGCGGCTTAAGCGGATCGCGCTCATCGTGGCTTCTGTGCCCGAACTGACAAAACGCATCTTTTGGATCGACGGGACCGCGTCCCGGATCATTTTCGCCAGCTCTGTCTCGGCACACGTCGGCGCACCAAAACTCGACCCCAGCTTAACGGCATCCTCGACTGCCCGGACAACTTCGGGCGCGGCATGCCCAAGCATCAAAGCACCCCAGCTCATGACCAGGTCAATATACACATTCCCATCAACATCGTAAATTTTCGATCCTGCGCCCTTCTTAATGAACAGCGGGCTTCCTCCCACAGAGCCAAAGGCGCGTACCGGGCTATTCACACCACCGGGGAAATACTTTAACGCCTCTTGATAGGCTTTTTTAGATGCCGACCGTTTCATGTTAATATCTCCCGAAGATCGCTCTTTATCTTTTTAAATTCCTTCAATGTCGATAAAACTTTATACTCTCCAACACGAGATTTTTGCGACATCTCCCGAATAATCATTTGACACTGCTTTTTGCTTTTGGCATGGACCATGGTATACAGATTATACGGCCACTCCGGATACGCCTGACGCGCATAACAATGTGTGACCGCCGTAAACGCAGAAAAGATCTTGCCCGCATCTTCGAGTTGCGCTTCATCCACACGCCATACCACGAGGGCGTTGGCGCTATACCCCATCTTGAAATGCCCGTACACGATCCCCATCCGACGAATGATCCCCTCAGACTGATATTCAGCAATGCGGGATATAAGCTTTTGCTCACTCATACCTAAACGTTTCGCCACGGCCGCATACGGAGCAGGTACGAGCGCCAATGGTTCAGTTAACGCAAATATGGTTTTCCGGAAAGCGCTCTTCATAGGTCAAACACCGCCCGGCTTTTAAACACCTTGCGTGTTTTAAGGTCCAGCATGGCGTCAATACCTGTCTTCTTTCGTATATCGGAAAGGATCCTCTTCAGTTTTCGCTCCGACGCAGCGCTCACTGTGAACCAGACATTATACTCACCGGCCCGAAGATAATTATGGCTCACATTAGGGTACGCATTAATGACCTGGACCGCTTTCTTCTGTTTATTCAGCGGAACGCGCATCGCTATAAGGCTCGACACGATACTCAGCTTGCGCATATCAAACATGGGCGCGATATACCGCAGGATCTTTTCTTTCTGCAAGCGCTTGAACGCGGCGATCATGTCTTTTTCAGAGAGCCCGGCCTGTTCTGCCAAAACCGCAAAAGGCCTCGAAGCCAACGGAAATTCAGGCTGAAGCTTTTTAAGCAAGATTTTATCTTTTGACGTGATCATCTAAAAAATACACTCCGGATCAAAATCCATGTAATCACCCGACTCGGCGTACGCCCGGGCGCGACAACCGGCACAACTGGACTTATGCTCACACGCGCCACACTGACCGGTATAATTGGCATCGCGCAATTCCTTGAACAGCGGCGCGTTCTTCCACATATCGCTGAATTTCTGATCCCGCACGTTGGCCACACGTTTCGGAAAATACGGGCACGGGTGAACGTCGCCATTCGGCAGGATGCAACAATAACTGACGCCCGCCAGACAGCCGCGCTGAAAACGCGTTTCCAGGCCCATCTCTTTGGCCAGCGGCACAAATTGCGGCGCACACACCGGCTTTAACTCGATCGCAACTTCGCCTTGCTTCTTCATGATCTTTTTAAGCAACGCCTGGTATTCTTTCGACGGGATCAGTGCCTCAAGATCCTTGCCCCGCCCTGTGGGAACAAGAAAGAAAATATGATGCGCCTTGGCGCCGAGCTCAACCGCCAGATCCGTTATTTTTTCCACATCTTTGTAATTATACGTCGTCACGGTCGTGTGGATCTGGAAATCCAGGCCTTCTTCACGGCACACCTTCATGGCCGCGATCGTGCCTTTCCAGGCGCCGGCTTCCTGACGGAAATCATCATGGATACGCGCATCAATACTGTCGAGGCTGATCCCGGCGCGGGCCAGGCCTGCGGCTTTCAATTTGCGGACAACCTCGGGCGTGATCATAAGCCCGTTCGTCCCCAAAACCGGGCGCAACCCTTGAGCCTTGGCATGCGCGATCAGGTCATACACATCGTGACGCATGAGCGGCTCTCCACCGCTGATAATTAATATCTTGAATCCGGCTTTAGCGATCTCCTCAATAAGCTCTTTGCCTTCGGCCGGCGTTAACTCACCTTTTTGTTTCGCTCCGGCATCACGGTAACAATGGCGGCACTTGAGCTGACATTCTTTGGTGATATTCCATGAAATGATCATTTATACTTCCCTCTTCCAACGCATCACGTCACACGCATGGTAGCTGATAATGATCGAAGCCCCGGCGCGCCTGATCGCGTTCAATTTTTCAAGAACGATCTTTTTCTCGTCGATCCAGCCCTTGGCGGCCGCGGCCTTGACCATGGAATATTCCGCGCTGACATTATACGCGGCCAGCGGCATATCAAACCGGTCCTTGACCTGACGGATAATATCCAGATACGCCAGCGCCGGCTTGACCATCACAATATCCGCGCCCTCGGCAATATCTGCGGCCACTTCTGAGAGCGCTTTGGTCGACACCTTTGGATCCAGCTGATACGACCTGCGGTCCCCAAACCGGGGCGCCGACTCAGCCGCATCACGAAAAGGCCCGTAAAATGCCGACGCAAACTTGGCGCTATACCCCATGATCGGGGTCTGCCCAAAGCCGGCTTTATCGAGCTCTTGACGGATCGCTTTGACCTGGCCTTTCATCATGGCCGACGGAGCGACTATATCCGCGCCAGCCTTCACATGCGACACCGCCGTCTTAGCCAACAGCGCAACGGTGTCCTTCAAGCGAATGAACTTCTTGGGCATTTCCCCATTCTCCTGACAGCAATGCACCACCCCGCAATGGCCGTGGCTGGTATATTCACACAAGCAGACATCCGTGATCACTAAAATGCCTTTGACCTTATCCTTCACCGCACGGACCGCGCGCTGAACAATGCCATGGTCGTCGTACGCCCCGGTAGCTTCGGCGTCCTTGGCCTTCGGGATCCCGAAAATGATCACCCCCGGCACGCCCAACTCTTTGGCCCGGGCAACTTCAGTCACCATCCGGTCAACGGATAACTGATACACGCCGGGCATCGAGGCAATAGCCCGAGAAACATTCTTCCCCTCTACCACAAAATACGGCATGATGAGGTTATAGCCTGACCCGCTCTTTTTCAGAAGTGGTGTTAACGCTTTCTTCATGGTATTTTCGTCTCAAATACTTCCTGATCCGTCAGATAACACGCCGGATCATCAGCCCACACGTCTCCGGTCGCCACCGCGGCGCGCAAGCGTAAATTCCCGTTACACATATTCAAGAATTTGCACGTCGGACAACGCCCTTTCAGGAACGCCGCCCTGTTTTTAAGCTTACCCATCAGCTCATGTGACGTATCTGTCCAGATATCCCCGAATTTCCGTTCACGGACATTGCCAAATGTGACACTCTGCCAAAACTGATCCGCATGCACATTGCCTATATTATCAATATTCGAAATCCCGATCCCCGAGGCATTGCCGCCATTCGCTTCGAGCAAACGAAACGCTTCGGCCGCTTTCACAGGATCCGCCTTCTTCAGCTTCAAATACAAATACGCGCCATCCGCGTGATTATCCACGGTCAGCACTTCTTTCGCGATCTTCCGCTCGGACAGCGACACCGTCCAGTCATAGATCTGATCGATCACAGCCCGTGTTTTATCATGCGGCAGGTCATTCTGTTCCTCTGCCGCGCCCCGGCCTGCGTAAGCCAAATGATAAAAACAGATCCGGTTCACAGCTTCCGCCTCAACCAGTTTGAACAGCGGTGGAATATCCAGATAATTATGGTTCGTGATCGTAAAACGCAAACCCACCTTTTGCCCGACATGCACAAGGTTACGAATACCATTCAGCGCATCATCAAACGCGCCGATCTTGCCGCGAAACCGGTCATTATTCTTGCCGATCCCGTCGAGGCTGATACCGATATACTCAAAACCTTCGTCCTTGATACGCCGTGCCATATCAGGCGTGATCAGCGTGCCATTGGTTGAAATGACCGTGCGCAATCCCCGTGCGCGCGCATACGCATTGAGCTCAAAAAGATCCTGGCGCATGAGCGGCTCACCGCCTGAAAACAAAAGCACCGGCACATTGAATTCCTTCAAATCCCGGATCATGGCCTTGGCCTCATCCGTTGAAAGCTCACCCGCATAAGTCGTGTCGCGGGAATCCGAATAACAATGCACACACGAAAGATTACAGCGACGCGAACAATTCCATACCGCGATCGGCCGCCGCAACAGCGGATCCGGATCCCTGCGGTAACGAAGCTTATCCCCGTAGGATGAAATATCCCCTAAAAGCCCTGTAAAGCTGATCATGCCTGAACTCTTTTCTGTCCCTGATAATATTCGATCAATGCCGCCGTAATGCCCTCGATCGTGTATACATCGGCTTCAACCGCCACGGGCAACCCTGCGCGCCGCGCCGTATCGGACGTGATCGGGCCGATGGACGCCACCACAACACCTTTTGTCTGCGCCTTAAGCTGTGCCTTTTTAAAAACACTTAAAAAACTTTCCGCACACGACGAGCTCGTCAACATTACAGCATCTACCTGCCGCTTCGCAAACATCGTATGCACACGCGCATGATTTTCCTTGATCGGCTCAGCTGAATAAAGATCGAGTGTCTCGATCTTTAACCCCGCCGCCCTGAGCTTCTGTTCCAAGACCGGCCGGCTTCCGGCGGAATGCGCCAGAAGAACGCCCTTGGATTCTTTGGCGATCGTCTTTATCATCGTGGCGGCCAACGCTTCCTGCACAAAATCTTTGGGCACCAGATCCACCTTGATCCCGGCCTGCTCCAAATGCTCGGCCGTCTTTTTTCCGATCGCGGCGAATTTCTTATTCTTCAAACTTGCGATGGAAATCTTATGCTTTGCAACGGCTTTCAGAAAAAGATCCACCCCGTTCACACTCGTAAAAATAAGCCAGTTAAATTGATCAAGCGCTGAAAGCCGGGCCTTGATCTGCGCCGTATTCTTCGACGGAACGATCCGGATGAGCGGAATGCTCGTCACCCTGGCGCCATGTCCTTCCAAAATACCCACGAGCTCGCTCGCCTGATGCTCGGGCCGCGTGACCAAAATGCGCTTGCCTTGCAATAACAGCGGTGGTGTAAACCAATTCAGTTGATCTCTTAACGCAACCACTTTACCGATCACAATGATCGCCGGCGCCTTCATGCCCGACGCCTTGACACGGGCCACAATATTCGCTAACGTCCCTGTCACCACTTTTTGCGTCGGGAGCGTACCATTACTGATCAGTGCCACTGGCATCTTCAGCATCATACGATCTGCCGTGATCTGAGCCACGATCTTTTCCAGATTGCTAAAACCCATCAAAAT
>JADFWS010000019.1 GCA_015234065.1 Candidatus Omnitrophota bacterium | reverse complement strand
GAAGACCTTGCCTATGCGGATGAGATGGGGCTGACGATCAAGTTGCTTGCGATCGCCAAGAAGAACGGAAAAGAAGTTGAGGTGCGTGTGCATCCGACGTTGATCTCAAAGAATCATCCGCTGGCATCGGTTAAGGGCGTTTACAATGCTGTATGGTTGCAAGCTGATGCGTTAGGCGATGTGCTTTTGGTGGGCCAGGGCGCAGGCCAGATGGCGGCGGCGTCGGGTGTTTTTAGCGATCTGATCAACCTTGGGCTGGATAATCGCGATGCGGATCATGTCTGGATCGGCGACAATCCTGAAGAAGTTGAGTCGCTGAAGATCAAGGCGGCGGGCAACGTTGAGACAGAATTTTATATTCGCCTTATGGTCACAGATAAGCCGGGTGTCCTTTCGAGGATCACAGGTATTCTTGGCTCCAAGGGGATCAGTATTGCGTCTGTATCCCAGAAAGCTGTCAGTAAAGATGCGGCGGTCCCGCTCGTGATGCTCACGCACACGGCTAAAGAATCATCTGTCCGTGCGGCGCTGCTTAAGATCGGCGCGCTTAAAGAAGTGAAGGCCAAGCCTGTTGCCATTCGAATGGAGCAGTTGTAAAAAGCGAGCCGATTTATGTACCAGGGATTAATTCACCGTTACCGTCAGTATCTTCCTGTTTCAGATAAAACGCCTATTGTTTCTTTGAGCGAAGGCAATACACCGCTTATTTTCTCTCCCAAGCTTTCCGAAAAGACCGGGCTTAAGGTCTACCTTAAATATGAAGGCCTGAATCCGACGGGGTCCTTTAAGGATCGCGGCATGACCATGGCGATCTCCAAAGCCGCTGAAAAAGGCGCCAAGATCGTTATGTGCGCGTCGACAGGAAACACCTCGGCGTCGGCAGCTGCGTATGCGGCGCGTTGTGGAATGAAATGTTGCGTATTGATCCCTAACGGCAATATTGCCATGGGCAAGTTGGCCCAGGCCATGATCCACCATGCGCAGGTCATTGCGATCGAGGGGAACTTTGATAATGCGCTGGATCTGGTGAAAGATGTGACCGCAAAATATCCGATCGAGCTTGTAAATTCGATCAATCCTTTCCGGATCGAAGGCCAAAAGACAGCGGCATTTGAAGTTGTGGAAGATCTTGGTGATGCGCCATTCTTTCATGCTATTCCGGTGGGAAACGCCGGGAATATTACGGCATATTGGAAGGGGTATAATGAATTTTTTGCGCTAAAGAAAGCCAAGCGCCTTCCTAAAATGCTGGGGTTTCAGGCAGCGGGTTCGGCGCCGATCGTATTGGATCATGTAGTCGAAGATCCGCATACCGTGGCAACCGCGATCAAGATCGGGAATCCGGCAAGCTGGAAGAGTGCGGTGGCGGCCAGGGATGATTCCAATGGCGTGATCGATATGGTCACGGATGAAGAAATTATGATGGCCTATGAGTTGCTGGCGAGCGGAGACGGTGTTTTTTGTGAGCCGGCATCTGCAGCGTCTGTGGCCGGTATTTTAAAGCTTGCAGAGCAGAAATATTTCAAGCCTTTCCTGGGCGAGACCGTTGTTTGCACGCTGACCGGCCATGGCCTTAAAGATCCGACCAATGCCATGAAATGTGTCAAGGAGCCCTGCGTTGTTAAAGCCGACATTAAAATTATCCTTAAAGAGATCGGTTTATAAGAACAGGCGCGTTCTTATCACCAGCGGCCCGACGAGTGTGGCCATGGATGATATGCGCGTTCTGACTAACCGTTCTACCGGTGCCATGGGGCGCTTACTCGCGCAGGCTTTTGCTGCTCGCGGAGCGGATGTCACGCTTTTACAGGGCGCTGTGACAGCGGATATTAAAGCTCCTCAAGGTATTAAAATTGTCCCATTCTTTTTTTATGATGAATTAGCTGCGGCACTTAAGCGGGAATTGATCAAAAAGCCCGAGATCGTCCTGCATGCGGCCGCAATTTCGGATTTTAAGCCGTTAAAAAGTTTTAAAGGCAAGCTGCGTTCGGGGGAGAAAATAACACTGGAATTAGTGCCGACCCGGAAATTGGTAACAGGCATCAAGGCTTTGGCGCCGCAGGCAAAGCTTGTTGGTTTTAAATTTGAATCGAGTATTGCCAAGCCTGGAATATTGAACAAGGTCGCCCCGTTGTTCAAGGACGCGAAATGTGACCTGGTTGTGGCGAATACCCAAAAAGGCAGCGCCTATAAAGCGTTTGTGATCAGTCCGGATGGTTCAACAACGGCGTTGGTATCATCAAAGCAGGCGCTGGTCAGTATGTTAATGGGCGTTATGGAAATATGAAATATATTACGCTTGTTCCAGATGGTGTTGCTGATGAGCCGCTAAAAGAGCTCGGCGGAAGGACTCCGCTTGAAGCGGCGCATACGCCGAATATGGATGCTATGGTCCAAAAAGGCTTGAGCGCGCTTGTGCGTATTATTCCCGAGGGGATGGCGCCCGGCTCTGACGTTGGTAATGTATCGGTTCTTGGATATGATGCCCGCAAGGGATTTTCCGGCCGCGCGCCGCTGGAAGCGGCGAATCTCGGCATTGTGCTCAGTGAGGGAGAATTGGCATTCCGTTGTAATCTGGTGACGATCAGAAACGATGTCATGGTCGATTACAGCGCCGGGCATATTTCGATCAATGAAGCGGCAGAGATTGTCAAAACACTGGATCAGGAGCTTTCCGACGATATTGTAAAATTCTATACAGGCAAAAGTTATCGTCATATTGCGATCGTGAAGGCGGCGCGTGTAAAAGATTTTTTGGAGACGCGCTGTACACCGCCGCATGATATTACCGGGCAAAAGATCGCGGGATATCGCCCTAATGGGCCTATGGCAGAGTTTCTTCAGGCATATGTCCAGCGGGCAGAGGCGATTCTTCAGCATCATCCGGTGAATACGGTGCGCCTTGATCTCAAAGAAGAACCTGCGAATTCGATCTGGTTCTGGGGCCAGGGTGTTAAGCCGGGGCTTGAACGTTTCCAGGATCGTTATGGGATGAAAGGTTCGATCATTTCTGCCGTGGATCTCGTAAATGGGATCGGACGCATTGTGGGGCTTGATGTGGTGAGCGTTCCAGGCGCCACGGGGTATTATGATACAAATTATAAAGGTAAAGCTGACTATGGCCTGAAGTCGCTGAAAAATGGAGATTTCATTTATATCCACGTTGAGGCTACCGACGAAGCTGGCCATAATGGCGATATTCAGGCCAAGATCAAGGCGATCGAAGATTTTGACCGCGATGTTGTCGGCCCGGCACTTCAGTATTGTCAGAATAATCCGGATACGCGCGTCCTTGTGACGCCGGATCACCCGACTCCGATCTCAAAGCGGACGCATACGGCGGATCCGGTGCCGTTTATCATGTTCGGAAAAGGGATTGAACATAACGGGCTTGATAGTTACAATGAACTTTCTGCTTCGACTAAAGGCATCCGTTTTAAGGACGGTGTTGAGATGGTCAGGCATTTCATGGGAAAAGGATAAGAGGTATGAAAAAGAAGATCGTTGTCCAGAAGTATGGGGGTTCATCCGTAGCGAATCCGGAACGTATCAAGGCGGTGGCGGAGAGGATCACATCGTATAAGAATAAAGATACGGATGTGGCGGTTGTTGTGTCGGCTATGGCAGATACAACCGATGACCTTGAGGCGCTGGCATTCCAGATATCAAAAAATCCGGCGGATCGTGAAATGGATCTTTTGCTCTCGACGGGGGAGCAGATCTCCTGCGCGCTTTTAGCTATGGCGGTCCGTGAGCTTGGTTTTGATTCCGTGGCACTGACTGGATATCAGGTCGGTGTGCGTACGGACAGCACGCATGGCAAGGCGCGGGTTGAGCAGATCGATGACAAGCGCATCAAGAAGGCGTTCAAGTCTGGGAAAATTGTTATTATGGCGGGGTATCAGGGCGTGACCGCGGATAATGAGATCACGACTTTGGGGCGCGGCGGCTCTGATCTTTCTGCAGTGGCGCTGGCCAAGGCGATCAAGGCTGATGTTTGCGAAATTTATACAGATGTGACCGGTATTTATACAACCGATCCGCGCATGGTGCCGGAAGCGCGAAAGCTCAATGAGATCACATTCGACGAGATGCTTGAGATGGCGTCCCTGGGTGCCCAGGTCATGCAGGCACGATCGATCGAAGTTGCCAAGAGATTTAATATTCCGCTTCATGTGCGTTCAAGCTATTCTAAGGAGGAAGGGACCATGATCGTTAAATCCGTGAAGAACATTGAAACCATCGCTGTGACGGGTGTCACGTCGAACAAGAACGAAGCCAAGATCACGATCTGCGCGGTGCCGGACCAGCCGGGTATTTCAGCGACGATCTTTAATGCGATCGCCCAGGCCGGGGTCAATGTTGATGTGATCGTTCAGAATGTCAGTCACACCAAGAAGACGGACATTTCTTTTACAGTGCCCAAGAGCGACATCACCAAGGCGTTAAGCGCGGCTGAAGGTGTTGCGCGCAAGATCAATGCCGGCGAAGTCATTCATTCCAAGGATATTGCCCGCGTATCCATCGTGGGGTCGGGGATGCGCTCGCATCAGGGTATTGCGGCAACCATGTTCCAGGCGCTGGCAACAGCCAAGGTGAATATCGATATGATCGCAACGTCGGAGATCAGCATTTCCTGTATCATTGCGCTGGATAAAGTCGACAATGCGGTTAAAGCCCTCCACAAGGCGTTCGGGCTGGATAAAAAATAATGTCAAAAGTTTGTATTTACGATACAACATTGCGTGACGGCTCACAGGCTGAAGGCGTATCTTTTACGGTCGCAGACAAGATCAAGATCGCGCATAAGCTGGATGAGGTCGGCGTCCATTATGTCGAAGGCGGCTGGCCGGGCTCTAATCCTAAAGATAAAGAGTTTTTTACCGCCATGCAAAAACAGCCGCTTAAGACGGCGAAACTGGCGGCGTTCTCCTCGACGCGCCGCAAAGGGATCAAGGCTTCTGAAGACCCCAATTACGCAGAGCTGATCGCGGCCAAAACACCGGTCGTGTGTATCTTCGGAAAAACATGGGATCTGCATGTGGTTGATGTCCTTAAGACAACGCTCGAAGATAATCTGGAGATCATCCGGGACTCTGTTTCCTTCCTAAAAAAGAAAAAACGCGAGGTGGTATTCGACGCCGAGCATTTTTTTGATGGCTATAAGCATAATCCGGAATATGCGCTCAAGGCTTTACAGGCGGCGGCAGATGCCGGGGCTGATATGCTCGTATTGTGCGATACGAACGGCGGGTCTTTGCCCGAAGAAGTGGCCGGGATCATCGAAGAAATAAAAGGCCATGTTGATGTGCCATTGGGCATCCACGCGCATAATGATTGTGGCTTGGGTGTGGCAAATTCTTTGGCCGCTGTTGAAGCCGGGTGTGTGCAGGTGCAGGGCACGTTTAACGGATTCGGAGAGCGTTGCGGCAACGCGGATCTTTCTATTATTATTGCGGTATTGTCGGCGAAGATGGAGTGCAAGACCATTCCGGAAAGCCGTTTGAAAGACCTGAAAGATGTGGCGTATTTTATCAGTGAAGTGGCGAACTTGCCGATCGCGGATTTTCATCCGTTCACAGGCCATTCAGCGTTCGCGCATAAGGCCGGCGTTCATATCGACGCTATTTTAAAGAATTCCAGGGCGTATGAGCATATTGATCCTGCGCTTTTTGGCAATCATCGCCGGTTTATTACGTCAGAGCTGGCCGGGAAGATGCCGTTTGTGATGAAGGCCGAGCAGATGAACCTGACGATCGACAAGAAGTCGGATGAGGCTAAAGCGCTTCTGAAAGACCTTCAGCAGAAGGAGCTCGACGGATATCAGTTTGAAGGCGCCGACGCGTCGTTCGAGCTGTTCATGAAGAAACATTTAAAGAAATATGTGCCGTTCTTTAAGCTTCAGGGTTTTCGTGTCCACACGGAGAAGTCGGCGGACAGCGGCGCCTGGGCAGAGGCCACGGTGCATATTGAAGTTAAAGGGAACAAGCAGTTCAGCGCGGCCGATAGCGTCGGCCCGGTGGAGGCGCTTGATAAGGCGCTGCGCAAGGCGCTGATCAAAGCATATCCGACGCTCGCGACGATGCGCCTGACAGATTATAAAGTGCGCGTGCTTGACACTAAAGACGCGACAGCCGCCAAGGTCCGCGTTCTTATCGAATCCCAGGATGAGCACGATGCCTGGACAACTGTTGGCGTCCACGAAAATATTATTGAAGCTTCTTGGGAAGCCCTGGTTGATAGCGTCGAGTACAAACTCTTAAAGGACTCTAAAAAATAATCCTGCCATCCTGTGGCCAAAAGGCCGAAGGATCGCCAAGCCTCTTATGCCTGAAATATCAGCCCGTTATAATCCAAAAGATGTTGAAGAAAAGCGCCTGAAGATCTGGGATGCGCTAAAGCCTTTTCATGCGACGGCCAGGAAGTCGCCTAAGGGCGCTTTTACCATAGTGATCCCTCCGCCGAATGTGACGGGCGTCCTGCACATGGGCCATGCGCTTAATAATACGCTTCAGGATATTTTGATCCGCTACAAGCGCATGAACGGCTTTGATGCGCTGTGGATGCCGGGGACAGACCATGCCGGGATCGCGACCCAGAATGTGGTCGAGAAACAGCTGGCCAAAGAAGGTACGACGCGTGATGCTTTGGGGCGAGAGAAATTCATGGAGCGCCTGTGGGACTGGAAACGTCATCATGGCGATACCATTATTAATCAGCTGCACAAACTTGGCAGTTCCTGCGACTGGGATCGTACGCGTTTTACCATGGATGACGATTATTCCGGCGCCGTGCGCGAGGTGTTTGTCCGCTTGTATGAGCGCGGCCTTGTATATCAGGGCTCCTATATTATTAATTGGTGCCCGCGCTGTGAAACCGCTTTAGCGGATGAAGAGGCCGAGCACAAGGATGCTAATGGCCACTTATGGCATATTAAGTATCCATTTAAGGATGATCCGACGCAGTATGTGGTCGTTGCAACAACGCGCCCGGAAACAATGCTTGGCGATACGGCGGTTGCCGTCAATCCCGCGGATGAACGCTATAAGGAACTTGTCGGCAGGACGATCGTTCTTCCTCTGGTGGATCGCGAGATCAAAATTATTGCTGATGACTTTGTGGATCGTGAATTCGGCTCGGGCGCGGTTAAAGTCACGCCAGCGCATGATCCGAATGACTTTGCCATGGGGCGCCGGCATAATCTCGAATTTGTGAATATCATGCATCCGAATGGTGTCATGAATAAGAACGCCGGCCGTTTCAGCGGGCTTGACCGTTTTGAAGCGCGTAAGGCGGTTGTGAAGGCGCTCGAGGATGAGGGGTGGCTTCTGAAGATCGATCCGCATGCGCATGCTGTTCGTCGTTGTTATCGCTGCGATACGATCGTTGAGCCGTACCTTTCCAAGCAGTGGTTCGTCAAAATGAAGCCGCTGGCAGATAAGGCGTTGGAGGCGTTCCGTGCCGGTAAGCCGCGTATCAGCCCAAAACGTTGGGAAAAGGTATATGAGAACTGGCTGGTGGAAACACGCGACTGGTGTATTTCGCGTCAGATCTGGTGGGGGCATCGCATTCCGGTCTGGTACGACGGTGATGGGAATACATTTTGCGCCAGGACCGAAGCGGAAGCATTAGCCCAGGCCAAGGCCAAGCACGGCAAAGATGTCCTTTTAAAGCAGGATCCAGACGTCCTGGATACATGGTTCTCGTCGTGGCTCTGGCCATTTGCCACGCTCGGCTGGCCGAAAGAGAATGTTGATCTCAAATATTTTTATCCGACACATACTCTTTTTACAGCGCCCGAGATCATTTTCTTCTGGGTGGCGCGCATGGTCATGGCGGGCATTGAATTCATGGATGAGGTGCCATTCACGGATGTCGTTCTTCACGGGACCGTACGAGATGCCAAGGGCCGCAAAATGTCCAAATCTTTGGGCAACGCGATCGACCCGCTGGACGTGATCAGTGAATACGGGGCGGATGCATTACGTTTTAGTATGATCTTGAATTCCGGGCAGGATATTTTCATCTCGAAGGAGAAATTCGAGGTCGGGCGTAATTTTGCCAATAAGCTTTGGAACGCGTCACGTTTTGTTCTCATGAATGTAAAGCCTGAAGCGCGCATTAAAAGTTTTGATGAGATCAATCCTGCCGAGCTGGACCTTGCGTCGCGCTGGGTTATTTCACGTTGTCAGACCGCGCTCTGCGAAGTGTCGAGCGCTATTGAAGAGTATCGCTATTCCGAGGCGGAGAACACGCTTTACGAGTTCTTTTGGTCTACCTATTGCGACTGGTATTTGGAGATCATTAAAGGCCAGCTGGACAATGTCAATGTTCAAAAGACAGCGTTCATGGTCCTGGAAACAACCATCCGGATGCTTCATCCCTTCATTCCGTTTGTGACCGAAGAACTTTTTTGTGAGTTCCAGGGGGACGATAAACTTTTAACACTTGAAGCCTGGCCCGTTCCGGCGGCAAAATTCCAGGATGCTAAAGCTGAACAGGAAATGGGGCTGGTCATTGGCCTTATTTCGGCGATCCGCAACTCGCGTTCGCAGTGGAATATTAAACCGGCAGATCAGATCGGTATTACATTTTCTGTTGATAGCGGGCTTTCCAAGAAGACGGTTATCGATGCGCTGGCATTTATCAAGCGTTTGACTAAAATCTCAACGTTTGCGTTCGCCCAGGATGTTTCCGGTATGAGCAAGTGTGCGACCGGCGTGGCCGGAGATGTAAAATATTTTATTCCTTTAGGCGACCTTGTTGACATTGATAAAGAAAAGGCGCGTATTTGCGCCGAGATCGCGGAGAAAGAAAAGGCTGCGGCGGCGATTGATGGCCGATTATCCAATGAGGGGTTTGTGAGCAAGGCGCCGGCAGATGTCGTTGAGAAAGACCGTCAGCGTATGGTTGATTTCAGGGCTCGGGCCACAGAGCTTAAAAAAACACTGGAATGTTTGATTTAATCCGGAGGATAGGTATGAGAAAGTTTCTGATGATCGTGCTTGTGGCGGCAGCTGTTTGTCTGGCATTTCGAGTCTATGCGCAAAGCTATCAGGGGAAAGATGCGTTGATGAAGGCGCCCCTTGATCGCGTTGTTGAGCAGGATAATGCCACCTGGAAAGATGTGCCTGAAGCCGGTGCCTGGGAAGATGCCAAGTCGCAAAGTAAGCGTTACAATCAAATGACGGTTCCGATGAACAGGGTGATCGACCATGATTTTGCGGTGAATGCCAATACGCAGACGATCGAAGAAGAGGCGCGCTAGGCATTGATCATGCAGACAGCTCATCTCCGTCAGGTTGCGGCAGAACTTAATATTAAAGAGCATCAAATTACGGCGACCGTTGACCTTCTACAGGGAGGGGCAACGGTCCCTTTTATTGCCCGTTATCGTAAAGAAGTGACCGGCATGCTTGATGAGGTCGCGGTCACCTCTATTCGCGACCGCATGAAAGAGCTCAAAGAACTCGACGAGCGCCGTGTCGTTATTCTTGAATCCATTGACAAGCAGGGCAAGCTCACGCCGGAGCTCAAAGCCAGGATCGACAAAGCCCGGACCATTACCGAGCTTGAGGACCTTTATCTTCCGTACAAACCCAAACGTCGCACGCGCGGCATGATCGCCAAAGAAAAAGGGCTCGAACCGCTCGCTGAAGCTATTTTGAAGCAGGATACGGCATTTGACCCTGTCAAGGCGGCGTGGGGGTATGTGGATGCAGCCAAAGAGCTGGCGACTGTTGAGCTGGTCCTTGCGGGAGCCCGCGATATTATTGCCGAGTGGGCGCATGAGAATGCGGACGCCCGCGCAGATGTGCGTGAGCTGTTTTTAAGCAAAGGCATTTTCCAGGCCAAGGTTATTAAAGGAAAAGACGCGGAAGGTGCTAAATTCAAAGATTACTTTGAATGGAGCGAACCTGTGGCCGAAGTGCCATCGCATCGTCTTTTGGCGGTTCGCCGCGGGGAAAAAGAAGCCATCCTTTTGTTGCGCATTGTTGTGTCCGAGGAGCTTGCCGTTGCGATCCTGAAAAAACGTTTTGTCGTATCCAATAATTCATTATCATCAAAAGAAGTCCTGATGGCGATCGAAGATGGGTACAAGCGCCTGATGGCGCCGTCGATCGAGAATGAAGTGCGTTTGCTCACCAAAGAAAAAGCGGATCTGGAGGCGATCAAGACATTCGCGTCCAATCTTCGTCAGCTTCTGATGGCGCCGCCTCTTGGGCCTAAAATGCTGCTGGGTATGGACCCGGGTTTAAGGACGGGTTGTAAAATCGTGTGTTTGAACGCGCAGGGAAAGCTTCTGGAATATCAGACGATCTTTTTATCGCAGGGTGAGGCGCGTGGGCGTGAAGCCGCAGAGATAGTAAAGTTTTTGATTAAGAAACATCAGATCGAAGTCGTGGCGATCGGGAATGGAACAGCGTCGCGCGAAACAGAAGCATTTGTGCGCAGCCTTGGCATCAAAGGGATCCAGGTTGTCGTTGTGAATGAAAGTGGCGCATCCTATTATTCAGCCTCAGAAGTGGCGCGTAAAGAATTTCCGGATCTAGATGTTTCAGTGCGCGGGGCTGTTTCTATTGGCCGGCGCTTGCAGGATCCTTTGGCAGAATTGGTGAAACTTGACCCTAAAAATATTGGCGTTGGCCAATATCAGCACGACGTGGATCAGGGAAAACTCAAACAGTCTTTGGATGATGTGACGATCAGCTGCGTCAATCACGTCGGAGTGGATGTGAATACGGCCAGCCGCGAGCTCCTGATGTATGTATCCGGTGTCGGGCCTGTCCTTGCGCAGTCGATCGTAAAGTATCGTGACGAAAATGGGGCATTCAAATCTCGGGCTGAGATCATGAACGTGTCGCGATTTAATGTGAAAGTTTATGAACAGGCCGCCGGTTTCCTTCGGGTCATGAATGGTGAAAATCCCCTGGACGCCAGTGCCGTGCATCCTGAAAGCTATACGATCGTTGAGAAAATGGCCAGTGATGCCGGAGTTGCCCTGAGAGAGCTTGCGGCAAACGATAAAGCCAGGCAAAAGATCGACCTGAAGCGGTATGTGACGGAACGGGTGGGCATGCCGACGTTAAAAGATATTATGACTGAATTGGCAAAGCCAGGGCGCGATCCGCGTGCGCATTTTGAATTTGTGCAGTTTAAAGACGGGGTCAATACAATTGAAGACCTGTCCGTTGATATGATCCTGCCGGGTGTGATCACAAATGTTACGGATTTTGGGGCTTTTGCCGACATAGGTGTTCATCATGACGGCCTTGTTCACATTAGCCAACTTTCCGATCATTTTGTGAAGCATCCGCTTGATCTGGTTAAACTGCATCAAAAAGTCACGGTTCGCGTCCTTGAGATCGACCTGCAACGCAAACGTATTGCCCTTTCGATGAAAGGTCTTGTCAAGTAGTTCGACCAATATACTGAATAAGATGTCAAAGAAGCGATAAAAATGCATTCCGCCTCTTGAAATCAAGAAGAAAATAGAATACACTTGAAACAGATTTGTCTTTCTCACACCTAAAAATTAGGAGTTTCGCATGAGCGTACGCAAGTTCTTATCTGTTTTTTTAAGCCTTCTTTTAGTCCTTCCTGCGAATGCGTACGCCCAGGTATGGTCTTGGGGCAATCTTCCACAACCTGGTCAAATTGTTCAGCTTAGCCCATCATTTAAACCCGCACTTTTAAGAGGTTTAACGATATTCCCGGATAAGCCGCTTCAGTTTGATTTCATTTTGGACCAGGGTGAGCAAAAATTGGAGAGTGATACTCTTAAGGTTGAATCCCAGCGCATGGTGAATTATTTTCTTGCCACTTTGGCCACGCCACAAAAAGATCTTTGGGTTAACCTTTCCCCTGTTGAGAAGGATCGCATTATACCGGATCAGCTGATTAAAACAGAATTAGGGCGTGATCTTCTTGCGCAGGATTATGTGCTAAAACAACTCGCGTCGTCCTTGATCTATCCGGAAGGAACTGTCGGCAAGGCGTTCTGGTCCAAGGTTTACAACGAAGCGTATGCCAAATTCGGGACGACGGACGTACCGGTGGATATTTTTAACAAGGTATGGATTGTGCCGCAGGATGCGTCGGTATTTGAAAAAGGCAATACGGTTTATGTAACCAAGGTGCACCTGAAAGTTATGCTTGAAAGTGACTATCAGGCGATGCAACAGGGAGTCGGAAGCGGCGAAGCGCGTGCAAGCGGTGATACCGATCAAGTGACGGCGCTGTCAAAGCAACTTTTGCGCGATGTTGTGGTTCCTGCCATCGAGCAAGAAGTGAATGAAGGCCAGAATTTTGCCCAGCTTCGTCAGATGGTATACACCATGGTTTTGGCACAGTGGTATCAGGATGTTCTTAAAGAAGGTGTTCTTAATAAGGCGTATTCCGGGAAGAATAAAGTCGCCGGGATCGATCTCAGCGACCCTTCCAACAAGCAGATGATCTATGAAAAGTATCTCGACGCCTGTAAAAAGGGCGTTTTTAACTACATTAAAGAAGAGACAGATCGCCTGACGAATGAAGCGGTGCCAAAAAAATATTTCTCCGGAGGGTTTGCTGGTCGCCAGATTACCAGGAATGCAGATACCAATGCTTATGCTATGGCTGTGAATTCGAGGAAGATTTCTGTTCAGCTTACGGCTATAGAAAAAGCAAATATAGAAAAAGCAAAAAGAAATGCCGATTTTCAGATAGCTGAGCAGGCTAAACAGGACTTTGCAGATGCCGGGAAAAGATTCCATGACCATCTTTATTGGATACTGTTTGGGGAATATCAGAATGAGATCGCGCGCCTAAAGACAGAAAATCCTTTTGGATTTAATGAGAAGGCATATGCTACTGCGCATCCGTTCTCAGAGAAAATTGTCGTAGGCGGTCATTTACAGCGCCTGGTGGATAACGTAAAGCAATGGACGCCGGAGTTTAACTCCGCCGTATTATGGCTTCAGAAAAGATTTGTTGAGCAGGAGGCCGCGAAGGCGCGTTTTGGGAAAGGCTCGATGACCTGGAAAGACATGGAAGAAATAATCCATGATCTTTCTGTTGGCAAGGATACGATCTGGGTTTTGGGTGAGCTTTCAGGGGATGAAAATGGGCTTAATCCGGACAAATTTTTTAATGATGTGAAAGCGGCACGGGAAGCAAAGTTGCTTAGTTTTGATGTAAACCGCATGGCCCAAGCCGGAATTGCTGATTTCCTTTTAAATGAATTGCCTTTGCCCGAATTCATGTTTAAAGATGGCAAGAATTTTGAAGAAGCGTTCAAGGGAGGCAAAGGCTTGAAAACGCTTTTAAAGGAACTGCAACATATCTTATTGGACCATCCAGATGCGGTGATATTTCATAATGATGGGGCCAGGGCCGACATTTTATTGAATTTGCTGGAACCTGTTTTAAAAAGTCATCTGGCCTTATCCCCACTATGGCTCTCGGTTCAGGGAAGTATTGGGGAAGTTCGCTATGTCTATAATTCTTCCGACTATCTTGCAACAAAAGTTTCTGTAACGCAGGATGTTATATATACGATATCGGATTATGTTAAAACTCTTGAGAAATTGACTATTGCAAAGAAAGTTACTGCGCCCAGAGTTTCTGATGCCAAGCCGGCAGTAGAGAATGCCATGAACGGTGGTATCGATGCCCGCAATATCAGCGTTGATCGTAAAGGCGCGTTAACATCAGGCATTGTCAGTGATCAGGCGCTGGAAGAAATATTAACGAACGCCGCGGGTGTCCGGGGCGTGATCGTTGGGATCAGCCCGATTCAAAACCTGTCGTCTATGTTCAGTGTTAATTGATCGTATCGTTTGAAATGAATAAAAAAGGGGGGCCTGTGAGCCCTCTTTTTTATTTATTTTCTTGAATTCAGGCGTTCTCCTGCGAAAATATAAGCAAATCCATTTATATATCCGAGGCGAAAAAGAAGCATGTCATATTTAGTCCTGGCCCGCAAATACCGCCCGCAATCGTTTGATGCTGTCATCGGGCAAGATCATATTACGTCCAAGCTTAAGACAGCGATCCAGAATAATAAAGTGGCGCACGCGTATCTGTTCAGTGGCCCTCGGGGCGTTGGGAAGACCACCTGCGCCCGTATTCTGGCCAAAGAATTAAATAGCGTTAAAGCTGAAGCCGCATCATTTGATCTCGACGGGAACATGGATATTATCGAGATCGATGGCGCTTCGAATCGCGGAATCGACGAGATCCGTCAATTGCGCGAGAGTGTTCAGTTCGTGCCCATGTCAGGCATGTACAAGATCTATATTGTCGATGAAGTCCACATGCTCACAGGAGAGGCGTTTAACGCGCTTTTAAAAACGCTCGAAGAGCCGCCGGCACATGTTAAATTCATCTTTGCGACCACAGATCCGCAGAAAGTCCCGGCCACTGTCCTCTCGCGCTGTCAGCGTTGTGATTTCAAGCGTATTCCGCTTGAGCTTATGGTCAACGGGCTTAAAGCGGTGTGTACGGCAGAGAGTATCAAGGCCGATGAAGACGCTCTTTTTGCAGTTGCACGCGCGTCTCAGGGAAGTATGCGCGATGGCCTAAGCATCCTCGATCAGTTAGGCGCGTCCGCCAATGCGAGGATCACGCTTAAAGATGTGGCTGATATGCTTGGCCTTGTTGAGACGGAGTATTTGTTCAAAGTGACGGAGGGTGTCGCCGGAAAAGATGCGTCAAAAGTTTTACGTGAACTGGATCAGATGATCAATCAGGGGAAAGACGCCAAAGAGCTGACGCGCGACATGATCGAGCATTTTCGCAACTTGATGGTCATGAAGGTGGGCGGAAAAGACCTTGAGTCGCTTATTGATTATTCCAAAATATATAAAGAAATGCTTTTTACCCAGTCCGGAAAACTGGCCATGCGTGACATCATGTGCGGAATGGATGCGCTGGTGGCGTCCCAGGATATGGCACGCATTACCGGATCATCGCGCGTGGCGCTTGAATTGGCTTTGGTTAGAATGACGCAGGAAGGACAGCCTGCCGTGACAGCCGCTCCGCAAGCCATTGTACGGCAGGTCACGGCGCCTGTTCAGATAAAACCTGTTATTTCGCCTGCGGCTGTTTCACCGAAACCTCTGGCATCGCCATCGCCCATCAAAATCCTTTCGAATAACAAAGGGGCTATCGATCTTTCCCTTCCTTCGCCTATGCCGGCGATGGCGGGCGTCGTAGCGCTTGATGAGATCAGGCGCATGTGGCATGAGCTGACGTTTGCGGTGAGCCAAAAGAAGATCTCGGTCGGCACATATTTGCAGGAAGGCCGCCCGTTGAACATTGCCGGCGACCTGTTAACGATCGCATTTGACCCGGCGCAAGCTTTTCATAAAGAATGTTTAGATACGCATGAATCGCTGGATATTATTTCCAAGGTGTTGAGCCAGGCGCTTAATACGACATTGCGTGTTCAGCTCTTGATTGTCGAGAATATGGCGCAGGATAAAGCGGAAGCGGTCGATGACGCATTAAATATGTTCCAGGCTGAAGTTGTTAATGAATGGCATAGTGACGAATGAGCTATCCACGGGTTATTGAAAATCTGATCGAGCGCTTAATGAAGCTCCCGGGTATTGGCCGTCGGAGCGCGGAGCGTATTGTTTTTTGGATGCTCAACAACCCGCGTGAAGATGTTTTTAAGTTATCCGAAGGTATTGTTGATCTTAAGGAGAATTTACGATTTTGCCGTATTTGTAATAACTTTGCTGAGCAGGATGTATGCACGATCTGCACGGATACAAACCGTGATCAGCATACGATCTGTGTCGTTGAAAATCCTAAAGACGCTGCCGCCATCGAAAAGACCGGTATGTTCAAGGGGCAATATCATGTGCTTTTGGGCAGCATTGCGCCGGCGGAAGGTCGCGGGCCGGACGATCTTCATCTGGATAAATTGATCCGTCGCGTGACAGAAGATGGCATGCAGGAAGTGGTGATCGCGACGGATGCGGACATGGAAGGCGAGCTGACATCGTTGCACGTGATCAAGATTTTAAAGCCGCTGGGGGTGAAAGTGTCGCGGATCGGCATTGGTTTGCCCGCAGGTGGCGCGGTGGAGTTTGCGGATATGTCAACACTCGCAATGTCCTTTAAGTCCCGTCGGGATGTTATGGATATTCCTGCAAAAACGCTTGATCCTATTGCAAATTGCCCATAGTATTGACAACAAAAGAAATTTCTGTATAATTCATCAGCATTAGATTTTCTCCTTGGCATCCGCCGAGGTTTGCTCCTTATATAGTTCTTTATTCCCTTGTAGCTCAGTTGGTAGAGCACGTGGCTGTTAACCACGGTGTCCTAGGTTCGAGCCCTAGCGAGGGAGTTCTTTCATAACATCCAGCGCATCGTTGCTGGCGTCATCGTAGAACTTAGCCCTCTGTAAGTACAAAACTTGCAGGGGGCTTTGTTTTTTTATTGAAGAAAGTTAGAATTGGTTAGATTTGCGTTGTTCATTACTTTCTGTGGTAACATGAACAGAATTAAATTATCAAATTGTTCGTAAATATCACACCATGAGGAACGTCGTGTCATTCTTTAAGTGCTCACTTAATTCTGGCGCTTTAAGTAAGTCATTCTTGGTTGTTACTTGTATTTCTACTGGCCTGGTGCTTGGCCTTGGCATTTTCATCTTTGTTTATGCCAAAGGTTACTCCTACTTGACAAATGATCCTAAGGCCTGTGCCAACTGCCATGTTATGCAGGATTATTATGATTCCTGGGTAAAGTCGACGCATCATCAGGCGGCTAGTTGTAATGATTGTCATCTTCCGCATCCGATCATTGAGAAGTATCTTGCCAAGGGCCGTAATGGATTTAATCATTCCAAAGCGTTTACATTGCAGAATTTTCCTGAGCCGATCCGGATCACTAAAGCAAATTTAGATTCATTACAGCATAATTGTATTGAGTGTCATTCAACGATGGTGAGCGGCATTGCGGCTCATCAGGATGTGGGGAATGGTCAGGCGCGGTGCACGCAGTGTCATCGGTCGACAGGGCATATGCATTTAGACTAAGTGGCGATGTTTAATCAAGGGAGATGTTATGAAAAAGATAGTGCCTTATATCATGATCGTTCTTGTGACGGCTCTGTTCACAGGGGCGCTGGTGGCGTTCCTGCTGAATATCCGCACGCGCATGGAAGAGGGGCGCCCCCGTCCCATTCAAGTCGTTGATTTGACGGAAGAAACCACGGATCCTGCAATCTGGGGACAGAATTTCCCTCGGGAGTACGATGGGTATAAAAAGACGGAACTTAAGACCAGCACCCGTTATGGCGGTAGTGAGGGCATCTCCAAGCTTACATCTGACCCTAAGCTGAAGATTATTTTTGCTGGGTACGCGTTTAGTGTTGATTACAATCCTCGGCGTGGGCATTATTATTCGTTACAGGACCAGAAAGAAACATTACGGACCAAGAATTATAAGCAGATGGGCTCTTGTTTGCAGTGTCATGCCGGTGGCTTGAAGAACATTTATGAAAAGGTCGGCAATGGGGATGTGATGGCTGGTTTTGAGAAGGTCTGTTCCATGCCGCTTAAGGATGCCTGGCAGTATGCTCAGCATCCCGTGGCATGCGTGGATTGCCATGATCCTAAGACCATGAATCTGCGTGTAACGCGCCCGGCATTTTTAAAGGCGATCAAGAAGCTGAAAGAAAAAGAAGGAATGAAGGATTACGATCCTAATGAAACGGCATCTCGTCAGGAAATGCGTACCTATGTGTGTGCTCAGTGTCATGTGGAGTATTATTGCGGACCCAAGGCGACACTGTTTTATCCTTGGGATAATGGGCTTAAAGTTGAAGAGATCGAGGCGTTTTACAATAATTACAAGTTCAAGGATGGGCACCGGTTTTATGATTTCAAACACGAGATCACGGGGGCTGAGGTGCTTAAGGCGCAGCATCCTGAGTTTGAAATGTGGAGCCAGGGCGTCCATTCCAAGAGCGGCGTTGCCTGTGCGGATTGTCATATGCCGTATATGCGTGAAGGGGCGACAAAGGTTACGGATCATTATGTCCGGAGTCCCTTGTTGAATGTTTCCCGGTCTTGCCTACAGTGCCATCATTTTACTGAGAAGGAAATGTTGGAGAGAGTAGAGTCGATTCAGAATAAAAACAGGGCATTACTGGATCGATCCGAGACGGCGTTGGTAGCGTTGATCGACAAATTGGCTTTAGCAAAGAAGCGCGGCGTGCCAGAAGCGGAACTCGCACCGGCTTACGAAATGCAAAGGACGGCCCAATGGAGGGCTGATTTTATCAATGCCGAGAACTCTATGGGTTTTCACGCTCCGCAAGAAGCAGCGCGGATTCTAGCCGAGTCCATTGATTACGCACGGCAAGGCGAATTGATCGTTCAGGTGCTGTTGGAGAAATATCCTGCTTCTTCTGCAGTTGCTGGGGGCGGGGATGCTTCTGTTTTAAAATGAGAAAGATTCTGGAATGAATATCATTATTGAGAAAGTCCTAAGACATCAGGTTGATAAGGAAAGTCGAAAGTTCATTTGTCCTCATTTTCCTGGAGGAGTTATGACTTCGGCTGATTTGCGTAAAATTGCGGACGCGTGTGACATGTTTCCTGACAGTAAACTTAAGCTGAGTGGTGAGATTACCATCGGGAACATCATTGATCCAAAAGAAAATGAAGCTTGCCGGGAGAAGCTTGGTTTGCCAACTTTTAGCATCGCTGGTTTTTCGATCCGGCCTGTTAAGGTGTGTGCGGGCGGGTATACGTGTAATAACAATCTTCAAGATTCTTTCTCTTTTGCACTTAAGCTAGATAAGCGGTTTGCGGGAGTAGAGGTTCCGTTCAAGTTGATCATTTCAGTGTCCGGGTGTGGTCGCTGTTGTTCTGAGCCACAGGTAAAGGACATCGGATTGGTGGCTTCGCGAGGCGGGTATGCGCTTTACGTGGGTGGGGCTGCTGGGGGGAAGCCTAAGATCGCAGTTAAAGTCGCGGAAAACATCAATGAGGTGCGCGCGTTACAGGCCGTCGATAAGATCGTTCAGTTTTATCAGAAGAACGGTAAATCCATGGAGCGCCTTGGGGCTCTTATTGAAAAGGTTGGCATTGAGAAGTTCAGGCAAGATTCTGGAATTGAAACGTCGAGAAGTTTTTAAGGAGGCGGTTATGGTTAGTATTATCGGTCATGCAGCCAATGTGCAAGGGTTAGTGGATTATCAGGATGGATCTGTTGTGAGTAAGGAGATCATTAGAAAAGAAAAAAGCACGGTTACTCTTTTTGCTTTTGATGAAGGGCAGGGGTTGAGCGAGCATACGGCTCCGTTTGATGCATTGGTCTTTATTTTAGACGGCGAGGCAGAGATCTCCATTGCTGGTCAACCGCAACAGGTCAGTAAGGACCAGATCATTATTATGCCAGCTAATAAACCGCACGCCTTGAAGGCGATCAAAAGATTTAAGATGCTGTTGATCATGGCAAGGGGATGAAGACGGTACCGGGTTCGAATGTATGATAAGACTTGGCTTATGCTGTTTATTTATATCCCAGCCGATTAAGTTCAGGACAACAACGGCGACGCACATTGCGAGGCTGCCTCGTCCTGAACAGCTGAAGAAGTTATCTGCCTTGTGCTTGGCCAATGCCCACTCACTTCGTGATGCGATCGAGTATTGCGGAGCGCATCATATCGGATGTTTTCGGATTAACAGCCAGTTCTGGCC
>JADFWS010000018.1 GCA_015234065.1 Candidatus Omnitrophota bacterium | reverse complement strand
CATCTTCTTGAGTACCCATAGTCTCTCCTTCACTTGCTAAAAGGATTAGCCGCGGTTTGACACAAAATTTGACACACTTTTCCCGGAAAATAGGCTTTGACGGGTGGTCCAAGTTGATGTATCTTAATGCAACTGCAGGCAGGTTTATCGACGGTATTTACTGCAGAACCTGAATTTCGACGGAACACCGGAAAGTGGGGTAGTAATTTCCCTCCTTCCGCACTCTTTGCATTCAAACAAAAGACCTGTCCCCTTTCGGAGTCAGGTCTTTTTTATGGCATTAAGCCCCACTGCTATACGGAACAACAAAACAATTTTGTCACGCGCTTCGATTTAATAATACTTGTGCGGCTCCAACTCAGCGATATATTCTTTGGGCAGATGACAATCGCGGGCGCCTTGAAGGATAGTCGTAATATAGGACTGCGCCGGGATGCCCACAGGCTCTTCCTCGCGCCAGTAAACCCAGGCCTTGATCTTTTGATGAGGCTCAAAACGTTCAACATCCATCAATGTCCGCGTGAACGACTTCGGGTAACCTTCAAAATCGTCCAGCACCGCAAGATGTTCCTCGGTGATCTCAAAGACTCCACCCCAAAGAAATTCATCGCGTGAGCGCATCATATTGGCTGTCGCCCCATGCTTGACCACCGCGAGCCCATCAAAAATAAGACAACGGTCCGCCAGTCGCGCAGGCCCGATGAACGTGGCACCCGGACAACGCCCAAAAAAAAGCGCATGATTCATGTTCGATCCATAAGCGAAATAGTACATGGCCGAACCTCCTTAATAAAGTTTAACATTATTTTGGCCTGCCATGCTCTAAAAACCTGTCGTTTTTACATTCACCCGCTTTAAGGCTTTTAACCCGGCATAACGCAAGAAACGCGTTCTTCTCATTGAAAGCCCGTCTTGAAAATGTTAGAGTACGGCTATGCATCATTCAGCACAACTTGTCATTATCGGCGCTGGGCCTGGCGGCTATACAGCGGCATTCCATGCGGCTGACCTGGGCCTTAAGGTCACACTCATTGATTCCGGCGCAACCCTGGGCGGCGTATGCCTGAACCGCGGCTGCATTCCTTCGAAAGCGCTGTTGCACGCGGCTCACACCTTAAGCGATGCGGCGCACGCAAAAGTCATGGGCATTGAATTTGGCACACCCCAGGTTGATATCAACAAACTCCGTGCCTGGAAAGACGGCGTGGTGGCCAAACTCACCGGCGGGCTTTCGTCGCTCGCAAAAGCGCGGAACGTCACGTATATTCAAGGCAACGCGCGTTTTTTAAATAATACAACGCTCGAGATCCGCAAGGCCGACGGCACAATGGATACGCTTGCTTTTGACCATGCCCTGATCGCAACCGGCTCCCGGCCCGTTGAACTTTCATTCATGCCGAAATCAACGCATGTGTGGGACTCCACGGCAGCGCTTGCCCTTCCGTCGATCCCCGCATCTCTGCTCGTGATCGGCGGCGGCTACATCGGACTGGAACTCGGAAGTGCCTACGCGGCGCTGGGCAGCGCTGTTTCTGTGGTCGAAGCCCTGCCGGTCATTCTGGGATCGGCGGATAAAGACCTCGCAGATATCCTTATCCGGAAACTAAAAAAGACATTTACCACGATCATGGCCGCAACCCAAGTCATTGCCGCGGAAGAAACCTCCGACGGGCTTCGTGTCCATTTCAAAGACGCGGCCGGAAAAGAATGGCAGGAAACATATAGCAATGCCCTTGTTTCCACCGGACGCCGTCCGAATACAGAAACGCTGAGCCTTGAAAATACGAAGGTCGAACGCACGGAAAAAGGCTTTATCGAGGTGACTGCTGAACGCCGCACCGATGAAAAGAATATCTACGCGATCGGCGACGTGACCGGCAACCCCATGCTCGCGCATAAAGCGTCGCGCGAAGCCAAGGTCGCGATCGACGCGATCCTCAAGAAACCAACGGCTTTTGAACCAACGTGCATTCCGTCGGTGATCTTCACGGATCCGGAACTGGCCTGGTGCGGCCTTACAGAAATGGCTGCCCGCGCGCAAGATCTCGACATCGCCGTCTCAAAATTCCCCTGGGCCGCATCCGGCCGGGCTTTAACGCTCAACCGTACCGATGGGCTTACAAAGATCATTGCCGATACAAAGACCGGAAAAATTTTAGGTATTGGCATGGTGGGCGTTCACGCGGGCGAACTTATTGCCGCGGCGGCCCTTGCCATCGAATCCGGCATGAAAGCGGATGACCTGGCGCTCACGATCCATCCACACCCCACGCTATCCGAAACGCTCATGGAGAGCGCTGAGGGCCTGTTCGGGCATCCGACGCATCTCATTAAAAAATAGCAATATCGAACGGCAGCGGCGCGGTGCAGATAGTGGCATTGGGGTTAAGCTGGCAAAACATGCTCGCGTCCATCATTTCTTTAGCTGAAGAATAACCGGCACGCAACCCTTCCATCACGTGTTCCGGCTTTTTCTGAAACGCCTCAAGAACATCCAGATACACTTTCGACGACATGATCGCTTCCCCCGTATCTCGGGGATCTACGGCAAGCCCGCGACGGAACATATCCGCGGCACGCACATACTTCTTATCTTTAAACGCTATAATACCCAAATTGTAATACGCCCAGAAAAATCTCGGATTTGCTTTGATCGCCTTTTCGTACGCGTCACCCGCCAACGCACGCTTATCCGCCTTGTAATAACAAAATGCGGTCAAATTCCAGGCATCAGCAGCTTTGAATGGAACATACTCCATGACCTTCCGATGATAAAAAACGCACTCATCCAGCATCTTGTCGTCCAGATGCCCATGTTTGTCCGCAAGAGCCTGCCAATACTCCGGCCCGAGGGCAAGACGGCTTAATGTCTGAAGGCGGGCATTTTGAAACGCCATCTTGTTCGACAAGAACGTAACCGAGACAAACACCGCCAGGAGTACATACACGACCCAGACTTTCTGAAAAATCGCCAGGATCCGCCTCATACCGGCCTCCGGGAATCTTGCCACCACAACCATCCAATAGCATAAAAAAACACATTCAACATGGCCAACAGCAACACATGAAATGCCGTTAATACAAAAGGCCCGTAACGGAATTCCACAACGTTCTCCCCGGCGTTAAGCCAAACGCCTTTGAACGCCACATTGGCACGATACAGCGTTGCGCGCCGCCCGTTCACATACACCTGCCAGTCTTTATCATAACTGTCGTTATAGACCAAAAACTTCTCCACCGGGAACGATGTTTTGATCCGAATGGTGTTCGGAGTTTCATTCAAGACCTTAAGCCCCTCGCCGGAATCCCCAAAACCCTGCGCATGTTTCATCAGGCTTTCCGGACGAATATTCGGCCGGGGCAATTTCCCAGGAGCCACGAGCGCGATATCCACTTCGTTCCTGAAAAGATTCACCAAAAGCCCGAGATTGACCGCCTTCTCATCAAAGACCGCTACATCGTCATACACCACAAAGCGGTAACGAAAATATTTTCCGATCGTCTGCGCATCCAGGCGTTCATTCAGGAAATTAAACCAGGCTGAACCATAATAAATATTCCCGCCGGAAACCGTTGCCGGCGCAGCTGGCCGGCTGATACTCGGCCCCGTTTGAACGACCGGGCCGGTATTCTTAACCAGAAAACGATACACCTGAAAAGGCTCAACCGCAACGATCAACAGCAGGCCTGCAAAGATCAAACCTGATGGTTTGAACGCCCTGCCCAGCGCCACCCACATAAAAAATACCAGGCTTCCGATCACGGTCAACAGCGTCCCCATCGCCCAGCCGCCCTGATGCAGTAAAAATCCGATGAGCGCCCCATGCACAACGATCACCAGGGCCCCGAATCCTGTTTTTTTGAAGCGGGGATCCTGCCGCATTTGAAACACCTGATGCATGAATTCCGCCAGCAATACCGCAAAAAGCGGCAGGAGTAAAAACCACAAAAAGAAATGCAGGTTACGAAAATATTTAAAATAAAAAACATGCTTGAACAGAAAATCATACAGCGGCAGGACGAACGGCGACCCCAGAATAAAAAAGAGTCCGCCGAAAAGAAGATAAAAAATAATACGCCTGTTCAACCCGCATACAGCGCCAAGGCACACCATGATCCAGGCAAAGAACGGAATATACAACAAGGACAGGCGGAATCGGTGGAATTCCCAGAAGTAACTCGAAAACAAGATGTCCTCCGGGATCGCCCAGGAGAGCCTCGCGGGAGCGTCGACCTTAAGCGCGTCATCCTGCCCGGGAAGCGCTGACGTCACATGCCGCCCCGGAAGAGCCATGCTCCCCTCTTTCATTTTTTGGAACAACATGCCCGAAGGAACGCTTGCCATCATCAGAAGCAACGCACCGACAATAACGATCTTCTTATGCTGACACGCAAAATCCCTGTACCCGCGCAATATATCCCCCAACTGCGCCGCGTACACGAGCGGAAAAACAAGCACAAACCCGACAAGAATGGTCAGCACAAAAAATGGAATATAGGTCGTCTCAAGGATCATGAGCGTAACGATAATTCCCAGAAAAAAATGCACCTTGCGTTCCTGCGTGAACGCCACCAGAAAAAAGAAGAACCATATCAACGGATTAACAATGATGAGCATGTACGAATCGAACATCCGCGTGCCCAGCGCAGAGAAAAAAAGCACGATCATGCCTGTAAATGCCGCGACATCGTCGGAATAAATACGCTTGAGCAGAAGGAAGAACCCGATCATACCAAGAAAATAATACAACGCGTGCATCAGCAAATACGCGAAAATGTCCGATGCACCAAGGGCTTTGAAAAGGATGGCCCACTCATAAACCGGATTGTAACATCCGATGCGCTGCAGAAAGAACTGATTGGGCGCGCCATGCGCCCACTGCTGCGACCAAAGTGGAAAATGCCCCTGCGTCAGAGTCTTCGCAAAAAGCATGGTGTGTTCAAAATACGACAGAGCATCCGAGGTGAGCGGATTGGTCCCGGCGAAAAAATTCCAGAACATGGCTATCCACAGGCCAAAAGCCAGGGCGATCCACAGCCATACCTGGCGGCGCGTCAGAAAGTCTTTCCATAAAAACGGCATATTCATTCCAATAACCCGCAGTTACAACTTTTTATTTACGGCGCCGGCGTAAATGAAACCTCATCTCCGACCTTGATACCCAAACGCCCGGCATCCCCGGGAGGGATCTCAACAACATATTTGGACACGACCGGCGGCTCATACACCGGACACGGCCGGATCGAACAAGGCGGCGCTTGATGTTGGATATACACCACACGTTTCGCTTCATCAAGCCAGATAATATCGAGCGCAAATTTGACATTTTTCATCCAGAACCCGTATATATCAACACTGTCAAAAATAAAAAATATCCCCTGCCCCGGTTCAATGCGCTCGCGATACATGAATCCGCGCGCACGATCCTCATCGTTCCCGGCCACGTCGACAACGTAACACGCATCCTTAAAACACACCCTGCCGCTTGCGGCCATCGCCATAGAAACGCCTCCGATCAAAAAACACAGCATCATAAACCATTTCATGGGTGCTGTTCCTCTCCAGTCATCTTGACCCAATCGCGATATGAAATATCCCCCTGATGGATCAGCTTGTCGACATTCGCAATGCGCTGATGGATATACGGATGTGTCCGGCCATACGCTTTCTGACGGATAGGCTGTTTGCGGTCATACGCCTGAAGCGCCTCGAGCATGCGAACCATGCCCTGAGTATCATATCCGGCCGCCTTCATATATTTAAAACCGAGCGCATCCGCTTCAAGCTCGTCTTCCTGGGAATATTGCAGCATCATCGTTTCAAAGGCCATGAACATCCCGCCGGCTAACTGAGGATTCGCAAACGCCGCCAGGATCGACACAAAACTTCCGTATGAAGCCTGCAAATGCTTGATACTGTGCCGTGCGGTCACATGCCCGACCTCATGGGCAATAACCGCGGCCAGCTCATGATCGTCCTTAATATACTCTAACAGATCCTTAAAAACATACACATATCCGCCCGGCAAGGACATGGCATTGACCATTTTCTCGCCCGTCGGTTTTTTGGGCTCGATCACCTTGCCGATATAGGTAATTTCCTTGCGGTCGCATACGGCGGCAATTTTCTGCGTGATCCGGTCAACACGCTCATTGGTCGCCACATCATCCACCACTTTAAATTCTTTCTCCACCTCCTGCGCAACAGAGGCACCGATCTGCACTTCACGATCGGTCGAATACGTGGTTGTTTCCTGCTGATCAGTCGCGGTATTGAAATTCGTACTGATACCGCTGCACCCGGCACAACAGAAACAGGCCAGACAAACCGGAAGAAAAAACTTCATGTCCACGGGAATTCTCCGCTACAGCGCGTGCACGCCAAACTCTTTTAGCATCTGAGCCAGTTTTGCGACAGGAAGCCCAACGACATTAAAATAACACCCTTCGATCTTCGGGATAAAAAGCCCGCCGCGGCCTTCAATATCAAAACCGCCCGCTTTATCCATGGGAGGAACTTCCCGGTGATAGCGGTCGATCTCGGCATCCGTCAGCGGCGTCATGAAGATCTTTGTTTTATCATACGCGACGCGCGTTCTTTTCGTTCTGGCATCAATGACCGCAATTCCGGTATACACCCAATGCGGCGCCGACATGAGCATTTTCAAATTCTTTTTGGCTTCAGCAAGGGATTTCGGCTTAAGGACAAGCTTCCCCCTGGCATAAACAACCGTATCCGCGCCGATCACGATCCCGTCGGAAACTTGCCGGGCCACATCCCGCGCTTTAATGAGGGCGTTCTCTTTAACGAGCGCCGCTACCGTGCTTTTGATCCTGGAGATTTCTTCAGCGCCCGACTTTTTGATCACAAATGGGAGCTTCAAAAGCTTCATCAGATTTTTACGCTGAGGCGAAGCGGATGCGAGAATAAGCGGTTTCATGCCAGAAATTCCTTAGCCGTGAACAGCGAACGGAATTCGACCCCGCGGGTGGCGAGCGCTTCTTTGGCGCCGTCCTGCCGGTCAATGATACACACGCACACCGCAGGCTTGAGCCCGTCGGCCGCGAGCGCGTCGATCGAATGAATGAACGCCTTACCCGTTGTTGCCACATCGTCGATCACAACGATCGTATCGTCCGCCTTTAATTCCGGGCCCTCGACCATGCGGCCCTTGCCGTGGCCTTTGGGTTCTTTACGGATAATGAACGTTTTCACCGGGCGTTTTTCGAGAAAACTCACGGTGCCAACGGCGCCAACCATCGGATCTGCGCCGAGCGTCGGGCCGCCGATCGCGGTCGGCTTTTTATCTTGCACCAGGTCCAGGATCAGCTTGCCGCACAGAAACGCGCCCTCTGGCGAAAGCGTGACCAAACGGGCATCCAGATAATAATTGCTCTTCTTCCCCGAAGAAAGTGTAAAATCGCCTTTAAAAAACGCCTGCGTTTTAAGGATCTCAAAAAGCCTTTTTTTACATTCCACAACAGATACGTTCAACATCCCCCGCTCCTTTTAAAAAATAACTCCCATTTTCACACCAACCTCCTGTGTCACATTGGCCGGCTCGATCATGCCAAAACACCCGCCGGTCACATAATCCGAACAGGCAAAATCTGATTTCTGGAGCTGCCAATAACGGACGAACGGCTCAACCGATATGCCCACGTGCGTAAAATCTTTTTCAAGCTTTACAGACGCCCGATACCCCTGCCCGTGACGCTGAGAATTCGAGACCGAGGCATTGGCAGAATGCGGCGTATAACTGGCCTGCGCGCCCTTAAGAAGATAATCGTACTCCAGATTCCCGCCGAGTGTCCAGGACTGAAGGAAGGCCTTTCGAACTTCAAGCCCGAGCGGCAGATAATAATACTGCGATATCCGCCTGTATCCGGATACAATGTATGTTGTACCTCCAAGAACATAACTACCGCTTTTCTTAGACGTGTCGTTCCTTAAAAAACGGTACCCGACCCCGGTATAAGGCATAAACATAATGTTTTTCACAAACATTTCTTTCCCCATGATCCCGCGCGCCTCAACGGTCATATCCGGAACTTTACTAAGCGTGACATCCGCAAGATGATTGCCGGATTGATCCTGAATGCCGCCATTATAATCTAACTGCGCCCAGGCCAGCCGGGTCTCCAGGCGAAACACATCTGGCATCTCTGGTATGCCCTCATGATCTGTAAGCCGATGGGTCCAAGAACCATTGATACCCTGATAAGCGCCCTTATAATCCATGATATGATCGCCATTGAACGATTCTTTGTAGGTATACGCATACTGCTCATACCCCAATGAAAAACTGTCCGCCTTCTCGACCAAAAGCCCGCCGGACACGCCGACAGCTTTCTCAACCGCCTTCACATACTGGGCTTTCACCGGCGCCGCAGGTGACAAAGACGCCATCTGCAGTTGAGACACCGCCTCGGTACGCTTGTTCTCATACTGATCGAGCGCGTGCGACACGGCATCATCCACCGATACAACAGCCGCCGCGGCACTGCCGGCCATGAATACCGCACCGATAATCCCTATAACCAGCTTATGCTGTCCCATAAAACAACCTTTCAAGAACTCTTAATTAACCATCGGCGGCAGTTCAAGTTTCCGGCGTTGGATCTCAAAAAGAAGGAACAGCCGGTATTTCAGGATATCTTTATATTTGTTGTACTCTTTTGGCGTAAAGCCGCTTGTCGAATGGAACGCCTTCGATGCATCAAGCTCGACCAGAACATCAATATACGCATTGATCAGCTTCTCATCCGAAAGCTGTGGAATATCCTTCTGCGTCAGGATCACCATTCCGTCCTCTTCCGGAAACGCGGCGCACGCCGGAAGCATCGCCCCTGTTGCCATTAAAACACTCAAACATCCTGCCATCAGTATTTTCTTCATTAGAAATTTACCCCCATTTTCATGCCGATCTCTTTTGTCGTATTTTTCGGCTCCGCAGCCGCCATGGGAACGCCGCCCTCAAGAATATACGATGTCTTTGACTTCGCGATATTCCAATAACGGACGAACGGCTCACAAAAAAGCCCTGCGTACGCGAGTTTCTTTTCCAAACGCAAAGACCCGCGAAGGCCATACCCGGACGTTTGACTATTCGATATCGAACTTCCTGTATCTGTCGCGATGTCGCTCTTTTGCTTCCCGTACAATAAATAATCGAACTCCGCATTCATCTTGACCTTCCAGTCATGGCTGAACACTTTTGACACATCCATGCCGATGGGAATATATACATACTCGGAATGGCGTTTATATCCGCTCACAGAATAATCAAAGACACCATCCGTGATCACGGCTTTTTTAGCCGTCGCATCATCCGTTAAAAGACGGGCGCCGAAACCAGCATACGGCGTCACGACCATGTCCTGCCACGGCAGGTCTTTTCCGGCGAGAACGCGCAATTCCATCACAGAGTCAGGAATGCCGCTCCACGCTAACGGCATCGTAGCGCCTGTTACCGGGCTTTGTGCCCCGCCATCATACCGCACGCTGGCCCATGCCATACGGCCCTCGACCCGATACTGATCGATCAAATCGCAAAAAATAGGATCCAATGAATTCGGACGAAAAATATAATTCAGGAAAAACCCGTCAAAACGGCCTTTCAGCCCCATGAAATGAACGCCATCAGATATTTCTTCATATCTATACATATATGTTTCAAACCCGCCTTCAATATCATGCCGCTTGATCGCGGACGGCTTTGTTAATACAGGTAACGCCACAACAGGCTGAACAGGCGCCGCTATTGCCAGCGGTTCTTCACGCGCCCCCTGCGCAGCGCTTTCATACGTATCGAGCGCCGCATCAATGGCCGCATACTGCGCCTGAAAACCATTGCCTTCCTGGGCTCGCGCTACAGACGTTATTGTCACAAAAACAATACACAAAAGACTGCGTATCATGGGACCGCCCATATATTCCTCCGTATAGCATGATCAAAAATAACATATAAATTATAAGTTCATAATTATCTCTTTCCAAGCATATATTGATTTTTTTTCAATTTTTGACTTTTAGCCCTGACCTGCTTATAATGCAGGCGTGTGGCATTTTTTATATACCGGCTTTCTGGACCTCGCCTTCCCCCGCAACTGTGTCCTGTGCCGAAACTTCCATAACGATGCGCCAACCAACCCCCTATGCCCTTCGTGTATGCACCAGGTCCGTTATAATTATCCGCCTTTTTGCCTCAAATGCTCCCGGCATCTCAATGACATTACGCCCGAGGGCATCTGTCCGGACTGCCAGCGCAATCCTCCTTTATTCGATGAGGGCTGGGCATGCAGCCTCTACGAAGGCCCATTGAAAGAACTGATCCCACGATTCAAATTCCACCAAAAAACACTCCTCCGCAAAACATTCCATCACATCATGCGCAATTTCCTGACCCGCTACGAACTGCGTTTCAGCACTGCGGATATGATCATTCCGGTCCCTCTCCATGCCACCCGCATGCGTGAACGCGGATATAATCAGGCGGAACTTCTCGCCGAACGTGCCGCGGACATTCTCGGCAAGCCGCTTCAAAACGGCCTGCTGGTCCGTCACCGGTATACACCGCGCCAGAGCGAACTCGGCCAAAAAGAACGGCTGAACAATATCGCTAACGCCTTTAGCATAAAAAGCCGTTTGCAAATACAGGGCAAATCCGTTATATTGGTCGATGATCTTTTAACGACGGGAGCGACCGCGTCGTCTGCCGCGGGAGCGCTTAAAGCCGCGGGGGCCTCAAAAGTCACGCTCCTGACACTATCGATCGCCTGAAAAAATGCGCATACTTCGTAATTACATCCTTAAAGAATGCCTTATCCCCTTTACCATTTCACTGGGGGTGCTTACCTTTGTGTTCCTGCTGGGATACCTGCCCCAGCTCGCGAACAAAGTCATTAACAAAGGCGTTGATTTTGCCGCGATCTTCCTCGCTTTTCTCTATAACATCCCGGTACTGTTAGGCTATACGCTGCCTATTGCCGCGCTTGCCACCGTGATCCTGACATTCGGACGGCTTTCCTCGGATAATGAGATCATCGCGATCCGGGCCAGCGGCATCTCACTCAAAAGACTGCTCGCCCCGCTTGCGGCCGCAGGGCTGGTCATGACGCTTTTTCTTTTGATCTTAAATGATCGCATTATCCCAAAAGCGTATCAAGCCCAGAGGGATATCCTTCACGAAACAGGCGCTAAGAATCCGGCGGCACTGCTGGAAGCCGGCACGTTCATCGACGACTTTGACAGCCACATTCTGTTCATTTATAAAGTAGAAGGCAACCGGCTCTATAACATCCGTATCTATCAGCCCCAGCCGAACGGCAAACCGACCCGCACGATCATCGCGCAGGAAGGCGAATTTACACCGGTGCCGGGGCAGAAAAAGATCCTGCTCAAGCTCATGAACGGCACGTCGGACGAACCCGATTTCAACAACCCGAACAACTTTTACAAACTGAATTTCAAGACATCGTTCATGACGCTCGATATCATCAAGGGCGGCAATGAAAAGGGCGAGAAAAAACCGCGCGCCATGACGCTCAAGGAACTTTCCCAGCAGATCGACGATATGCACCGGCTTTTGGTCGACCCCACGCCGCTTGTCACGGAATACCACCGCAAGATCAGCTGGTCTTTTGCTCCGCTTATTTTTATTTTTTTAGGGTTCCCGGTTGCCGTCGTGACACATCGCCGGCAAAAAACAGCCAATTTACTTCTGGCTGTTATCTTCGCAGCGCCGTATTATCTTTTATCGATCGGCGCCCAGGCCCTGGCTGGGCAGGGCCTCGTGAGGCCCGAGCTCATCATGTGGGGGCCGAATATTCTTGGTGGGATCATTGTGATCTGGCTTAATTACAAACTATGCGCATCTTAGACAATTACATCTCAAAAACCATTGCCCAGATCTTTGTGTCCACGATCCTGGTCTTTTGCTTCCTCTACATCCTGATCGATGCGGCCACGCATCTGGAAGACTTTATCGCGAACAAGATCCCCATGATACTTGTCGGCCAGTATTACCTCTCGTTCTTTCCGACGATCTTTGTCCAGACGGCGCCCATCGCAAGCCTTATGGCCACGCTTTTTACCTACAGCACGCTCAATAACAATAACGAGATCATTGCGCTGCGCGCGAGCGGCCTTGACTTCTGGAAGATCACACGCCCCGCCATCATCTTCGGGCTTATTGCCACAGCGTTTGTTTTTATGGTCAATGAGAAATTCGCGCCCCAATCCGCCTCGATGGCGCAGGATATCCGCGAGAACAAGATCGAAGTCCACACCGGCGACCACTCGGGGAAAATACAGCCGATCCACCGCCTGTTCTTTTACGGGCAGGATAACAGGCTCTTTTTCATCGACCAATACGACCCGAATACCCGCATCATGCAAGGCATCACGATCATTGGCCAGGATAAAGACCAGCACATGACTGAAAAGATCACGGCCCTGAAAGGCGACTGGACCGGCTCCAGCTGGAAACTGACAAATTGCCAGATCACCCACTACAAAACCGAAGACCAAAGCCTCGACGGAGATATTCAATTCTTTAAAGACAAGACCTTTGATTTCAGCGAATCCCCGACCGACCTTTTAAAACAACGCTCAAGCGTCTCGACCATGAATATCCGCCAGCTGAAAAACTATATCAAGCGCTTCAAAGGCAGCGGCGCCATCGCAGCGTTGAACAGCATCAAGGTCGACCTGCATCAAAGGATCGCCTATCCGTTCGCCTGTATCGTGATCATTTTTGTAGGGTTGCCGTTTGCGCTGGTCACCGGAAAACGCAAAGGCCTAACATTTGCGTCTGTCGGCATTGCGCTCGGGATCGGCTTTCTATTTTATGTCGTGAATGCGATTAGCCTCGCCTTCGGCAAAGGCGGCGCTTTCCCCCCCATCGTCGCCGCATGGTTTGCGCCCGCGACCTTCACCGCTGTCGGATTTTACGTGATCAAGACACTGTTTTAAACGTATTGACGCGCAAGGCGATTGCCGATATTGCAGGCGATCTCGTAGTTGATCGTATCGGCCCAATGGGCCAGGTCATCGGCTGAAATTGTATTCTTGCCCTGACGGCCTATGACCACGGCCTCAGCCCCCAGGCGCACCTTGCCGGCATGAGAAACATCCACGATCGTCTGATCCATGGTGACGCGCCCGACCACAGGACAAAACTTTCCGTTAATAAGCATTTTGGACTTGTTCGAGAACGTACGGCGATAGCCATCGCTATATCCGATCGACACCACCGCCACGGTCATATCTTTTTTCGCATAGAACGTGTGCCCGTAACTCACGCCACGGCCTTTGTGGATCGTTTTAACAAACAAGACCCGCGCTTTAACCGACATGGCCGGCTTTAAAATCAATTTCTTTTGCAGCGATTGATCGGGATATAACCCATAGAGCATCACGCCGGGCCGGGCCAGATTGAAAAAATGATTCTTATATCCGCCAAGGCCCATGCTTCCGGCCGCATGAACATAACGAAATGGTACGCCATCCTGGATCAGGTCTGCCACCAGCGATACAAGATCCCGCATCTGCTGTTCTGTAAAATCCTTATTCGAATCCGCGACTGGAAAATGCGTAAAGATGCCTTCAACACGAATATTCTTAAGCTTCATCAGTGCGCGCACAAACACCGCGGCTTCCTGATGCCACACGCCCAGCCGGCCCATGCCTGTATCCACTTTCACATGCACCACACCGACCTTTTTTGCTTTACGACATTCCCGATCCAGGGCCAAGGCCAATTCGATCGTACATATCCCCGGCGTAAGGTCATATTTGACGATCGCGGGCGCCAGCTCCGGCAACGTCGCTTCCAAAAGGATGATCCGGTGTTTATTCCCGGAACAGCGAAGCTCAATACCTTCATCCACGTTCGAAACAGCGAAAAATCTTCCACCTTCTTTTTCGATCACACGCGCCACGTCGACCATGCCATGGCCATAAGAATCGGCCTTTACAACGGAAAGAATATCCACGTCGCGATTGGCTTTTGGTTCAAGCTGTTTAAACGCGAGGTTACGGATGGCACGAAAATTATGACGGATGGCTTTAAGATCGATCTCCGCGAACGCGAGAGGATGTTGCATGGTTATCATGTTTTCCTCGAAACCTGGCAATCTTCCGGGTACAGATACAGCGGCGTTAACGTTTCCACTTTATCAAAATCCCCTTTGAGCAATCTCTGATACCCCAGCCGCGCCAATTCCGCGGCCTTGGGAAGGCTGTGTTTTTCCGGCTCGAACTTTGGATTAAAACGCTTCTTTGCCGCCTCCGCCATGATCTGATCATGATACATGGCGACAGCATCGCCGACAAACGTCACATCCCCTTCAATATTCTTCAAGACTTCCGCAAGCGGCTCGAGCAAATGCGCGCACTTGCGCGTCAGGTTCCCGTCTTTCTTTTCATACAGGCAAGCATACACCAGATTACGCCGGGCATCATTGATCGTGCAGATCTGCACCGGCTTTTTACTGCGAATATTCATGGCCAGCACATCCAGGCTCGGGATCCCGACCACAGGCTTTTCTGTGACCATGACAAACGCCTTGATCATGGATAACCCGACGCGCAAACTCGTAAACGAGCCCGGCCCGATCCCGACGACAAAACCATCGAGGTCGCTTAACGATAACGCGGCCTTGGCCAGGACCCGCTCAATATCAAACGTGACGGTCATAGACAGGTCTTTTTGCGGGCGGACATTGCGTGTAGCCAGGCACGTATCACCTTCGGTGACCGCGAGCGACAAATGTTTTGTGGATGTTTCAATCGCGAGGATCTTCATGCCTGATCGTGATCTCCCGTTTATCTTCGCCCCGATGCTTAAGCGTTACGTGCCAATACTGTTTCGGCAAAAGGCTTCCAAGACGCTCAGACCATTCTACTGCGCTTATGCCTTTGCCGTAAAAAAATTCATCGTATCCGATATTAAAAAGGTCATCGCCCGTAATGCGGTAAAGATCAAAGTGATACAACGGAACTTTCCCGTCGTAGACATTCATGAGCGTAAAGGTCGGGCTGTGCACATGCGGTGCCTTAAGCTTAAGGCCATTGGCCATCCCCTTGACAAACGCTGTTTTTCCCGCGCCAAGATCGCCGAAAAGGCAAACAATATCGCCAGCCTTCAGCGTTTTCGCAAAATTCTCGCCGAGAGTTAAGGTGTTTTGATAGCTGTTGGAAATACACTTGGCGCTAAAAATGCGTATACCCTTTCGCTTTAATTGGCGCGATCTGCCCGGAAATATCTTCTATCAAGAGCACTTTTGGCGCGGCAATAATTGTGCCGATCTCAAATGCTTTTATTTTTAAAGACACGCCCAGCTTCTTTGCCCTCAATGGCGAAAGCGTGAACAGCAATTCGAAATCTTCTCCATCCGAAAGCGCCTGGGCTGTTGTGACCCCCGCGTTCTTCGGGATATCCGCCTCACGGATTGTTGCGCCAACGTTACTGGCCTTTAAGATATGCCGCAGATCTCCGGCCAACCCGTCAGAAATATCCATCATGGACGACGGCTTGCAATTCTCGACCAACCATTGCGCCTCTTTTATGCGCGGCGTAAACGTCAAATGCCGGCCGGACGTGAGCGACCCGCCCAAGGGCCCTGTCACAAAAATGCGGTCACCCGGCTTCGCCCCGTCACGTGTCACCAGATATTTCTGTTCAACTTCGCCGAGTAACGCCACATTAATAACCAGCTTGTCTGCTTTGACGGTATCTCCGCCGACAATACTCACGCCAAACTTTTTGGCACACGCGTGCATGCCCTGATAAACGCTCTGAATATACGCGGCCGTTACATCCTCTGGGATACCGAGCGACACCACCGCAACCAGAGGCTTGCCGCCCATGGCCGCAATATCACTGATGTTGCACGCCAGCGCCTTATGCCCGACCTGACGCGCCGGATGCCCCTTCAAAAAATGCACGCTTTCCACCAGCATGTCCGTTGTCAAAAGCTGATAACATTTCTTGTCAAGCTCAAGCACCGCGGCGTCATCCCCGATGCCTTTGATAACATGGGGCGAAAGATTTTGAAACTTTTTAAACGAATGAATTAAATCAAATTCAGAAAGCTTCATGAATATTCTTTATATACGGTTTACGAAGAATACCGCACTCCGTAACTATTCCGGAAATTAGCTCGTTCGGCGTGACGTCAAATGCCGGGTTAAATACTTTGATCCCCTTGGGCGCTGTCGGACGGGCGCCGAAATGAGTCACCTCTTCAGCGGCGCGCTCCTCGATCGGGATCTCTGCCCCGGTCTTGATCTTCATATCAAATGTTGTTTGCGGCGCCACCACATAAAATGGCACGTCATGATACTTGGCCAAGACCGCCAGCATATACGTCCCAATTTTATTCGCTGAATCGCCGTTCGACGCGATCCGGTCCGCACCGGTAAAGATCAGGTCAACCTTCTTGTTCTTCATGACCGTCGCGGCCATATTGTCACAAATAAGCGTCACATCAATTTTGTTTTTCTGAAGTTCCCACGATGTGAGGCGCGCCCCCTGCAACAGCGGGCGTGTTTCAAGCGCGTATACTTTGAACTTCTTTCCGGCTTCTTTCGCCGCATACATAACGCCGAGCGCGGTGCCATAATCCGCGGTTGCAAGGCCACCGGCGTTGCACACGGTCATCAGCGTCATCCCGTTCTTCACAAGCTCCGCCCCATGGCGCCCCATGGCCCGGCACACCGCCCGATCTTCTTCATAGATCGCCATGGCTTCAGATTCAAGCAGGACCTTCAGCACACGCGCTGGAACATTCGTATTCTTTAACGCCAGCCCGCGCATATGATTCAAGGCATTGAACAAATTCACTGCCGTCGGGCGCGAGGTCGCGATGTAGTCACACAGCTGAACCACTTGCTTCACCAGCTTCGCCGTGTCGTTCCCCTTAAAATCCCTGGTCCCCAAAACAACCCCAAATGCCGCCGCAACGCCCAGCGCCGGAGCGCCGCGCACCTTAAGCGTCTTGATCGCATCCCACAGTGTCGCCACATCCCGACAATCAAGATACACGAGCTTATTCGGAAGCAGGGTTTGATCAATAATACGGACGGATTTCCCGGTCCACCGGATCGTATCAACGGGCATACACACTCCTTGCGGTCATTAAACTGATCAGAAAATCTGATCTATGTTTTTTTCTCTAGCTCAATACGCGGAAACAGCGGCGGGAACGACGGAAGGGTAACGCCGCTTTTAAGCTCACCCCAGGTAAGGCCGGAATCATGCGCCCCCAGGATCTCAAGTACGATCATTGCCTTGTCAGGCATCACGGCTTTCAACAAAACAGCGGCGAGGCGCAGCGCTTCGGTCGCGGTGTAAAGCACGCGTCCGGCAGCCGGAAGGTCAGTCTTTGCCAGCTTCCACGGCGCCTGCATCTCCATATATTTATTCACGGCGCGGATCAAATTCATGACCTCATTGATCGCGGCGTCCACTTTATAATCCGCAATAAGCGCCTGAACATTCTTGCCCAGTATCTGGCCCTGCGCCATGATGGCGGCTTCCGCCTCGGTCGGCGTTCCAGCCTCAGGAATAACATTGCCATGATTCTTGCCGATCAAACCTGATACACGATTCAGCAAGTTCCCGAAATCATTCGCCAAGTCGCTGTTATAACGCTTGATGAAATTCTCCGGCGTGAAATTGGCATCCTGGCCCAGGATCATTTCGCTCATCAAATAATACCGCACTGCATCAACGCCGTGCTGTTCGATCAGGTCGAGCGGACGCACCACATTCCCAAGTGACTTCGACATCTTGCTTTCACCCATAAGCCACCAGCCATGCGCAAAGATCGTCTCGGGCAACGGCAGGTCTAGTGAAAAAAGCATGGTCGTCCAATAGATCGAATGGGTCGTCAGAATATCTTTCCCGATCAAATGCACGCCCGGCCAGAAACGCTTGAATTTGGCGTCATCCGTGCCATACCCGATCGCGGAAATATAATTAATAAGCGCATCAAACCAGACATACGTCACATACTCCCGGTCAAACGGGATCTCAATACCCCACGACAAACGCGCTTTGGGGCGGGAAATACACAGATCAGTCAGCGGCTGGCGCAAAAACCCGAGCATTTCATTGCGGCGGTGATCCGGGCGCAGAAAATTCGGATGGTCTTCGATATACTTGATGAGCCGGTCCTGGTACTTGCTCATTTTGAAGAAATAATTCTTTTCTTTGATCGTCTTGACCTCACGGAACTGCCCGCTCTCCGCTTCTTTTTCCGTGATAAAACGCTCTTCAGCGACGGAATACAGCCCTTCATATTCCTTCTGATAAATATCCCCCGATTCATACACCTTCTGGAGGATCATCTGCACAATACGCTTATGGCGATCCTGCGTGGTGCGGATAAAATCGTCATTCGAAATGCCGAGCTTCTTCCAGAGGCTTGTAAAACGCGGGGCCAGGTCGTCACAATGCGCCTGAGGCGTAAGCCCGCGCTTTTGCGCCGCCTGCTCAACCTTCTGGCCATGCTCATCCACGCCCGTCAGAAAAAATGTATCATCTCCCAGCGCGCGATGGAACCGGGCCAGCACATCGGCGAGGATCGTCGTATACGCATGGCCGATATGCGGCGCATCGTTCACGTAATAGATCGGCGTTGTGACGTAGAATTTAGCGTTCATTTCTTATCTATGACCGGCGGCTTGGCTTCTTTATCATGCGACTCTCCGACAGGGATCGTCATCTTGACGATCTTGCCTTCGCCCACATCCACGATCACGAGCCTTTTTAAAATATCCAGATTAATGACCTTGCCCTTGCCTTCCGGGGTCTGTACCTTGCCGCCCATCTTGGGCAGGCCGCGATTCAGCTCTTTATACACATTGTATTCATACGCCATACAACACTTGATGCGTCCGCATACGCCCGAGATCTTCGATGGATTCAGCGGCAGCGCCTGCTCTTTGGCCATCTTGATCGATAACTGGCTGAAATCCTTGATGAACGACGCACAACATAAACGCTCGCCGCACACACCATAGCCCTCGACCATCTTGGCCCGGTCGCGCACGCCGATCTGCTTAAGTTCGATACGCACACGGAATACGCGCGCCAACTCTTTGACCAGATCGCGAAAATCCACGCGGCCTTCCGACGTAAAATAAAAGATGATCTTGGAGGAATCGAACGAGAATTCAGCGGTCAGGATCTTCATGTCCAGATTCAGGTCCGTCACCCGGCTGATGCAGACATTCTGCGCATCTCGCGCCTTGCTCTTGTTATTATCGATCTGACGCAGATCGCCTTCAGTCGCCTTGCGGTGCACCTTGCCAGCCACCTGCGGGCGCTCCTGCTGGCACTTGGGGATCTCGGTCGAAACTACTTTGCCGAATTCCGACCCGCGGTCCATTTCAATGATCACAATATCCCCGCGCTTCAGCTCCACATGATTGTCATGGAACATATGGATCCCGCGATATTCACCCACCTGGATCAGTACTAATTTAGACATGAAACTCCTTTATGAACGCCCGATACAACGTCCTATTAAATGACTTCTTTCAACACCGTGAGCGCCAGCTTCACATTAAAACCTTCGTCAACCGCTTCACGCGCTTTCAGTGCCTGCGTGATCCCGGCCCTGATACTTTCAGAAGAATGATCTTTCGCGAACCTGCGAATATCAACCGCCCGATCGCGGTGCATGATACACTCATCCGCCGCGTCGATCCCGGCCTGGACGAGCGTCACATCCCTTAAGAAA
>JADFWS010000017.1 GCA_015234065.1 Candidatus Omnitrophota bacterium | reverse complement strand
GAGAATTCTTTTCTTTACCCCGGGCTTTTTATCACGGAGAAATATCAGCGCCGTTATCCGCATAATGATATCGGGGCGCACCTTCTCGGCTATGTTGGAAAGGCGGATCCTGCCCGACGGGAAATTAGCGGAGAATACGGCTATGTTGTTCCGGAAATGATGGGGTATTCCGGAATACAGGTTGAAAAAAATAACAAGCAGCAAGAGAAGGTGCGGATCGCCCCAGCGGCCGAAGAGATTAAAAAAACAGAATTCCAGCAAAAGAAAAAAATAGCAGAGGACAGGAATGAGGATGGCTTGTCGCATCGTTTTATAAGAATTATTTTATGACGAGAACTTCTTCAATTTTCCCGAGTTCCACCTCAGGGTCCACTTCGGCCCTCGCGGAACTCAAACCCTCCGGAGGAAAAACATCCGTCACAACCCCGACAACGATCCCGTCGGGAAATTCATTGCTTAATTTGGACGTAATGATCTCATCGCCTACTTTAACATCCGCATTCTCCGGCAAGTAGAACATCCGGCATTTACCGGACAAAGAACCGCTCAACAGCGCACTTTCCCGTGACCGGCGGTTAATAACAGCGACATTGAATCCGGGATCGTTCACCAGGATCACCTTGGCCGATGTTTCTGAGACCTCCGCCACCTTGCCCACAACCCCCGACGCATTAACGACCGGCATGCCGGGGCGAACCCCATCACTTTTCCCTTTGTTGATCATCAGCGATGAATTCCAGTTCGCCGGATCCCGCGCCACGACCAGCGCGGTCACGGACGCATACATCTGCCTGTTCTTGAACTGCAACAGCTTTTCATACCGGACATTTTCCTGCGACAGCTCTTCCAGGGACACAATGCGGGATTTTAACGCCGTGACATCGCGGTTTAATTTCTGATATTGGGTATACGTCTTGCGATACGTGATCAGGATCTCAGCTTCTTTCAGCGGCCAGCGCGCCACTGCCACAGACGCTGTGGCCATGCCCATAAGGTTAAGCTTCACGCCATGAAAGAATGGAGAATTAAAGAAAAGAAGCCCGAACGGAACAAGGGCGATAAGGGCGTAAAAAACCTGTTTTGGAAATTTACGGAACATAGGGAATGCGCAAAAGCGGGCTCATGCCCCGCCTGTACGAATTAGAAATCCAGTTTTGTCTGGGCCATCAGGCGGCGACGGACATGCGGCGGCATATTCAGCGTCTCGCCCGTGCCGCGCACAACCGCTGTATTCGGATCATCCGCGATATGGACCGGAAGGCCTGTTTCTTCGGCAATACGCTTATCAAGCCCGCGTAACAGCGAACCACCACCCGCCATCACGATCCCGCGATCGATCAGGTCCGCCGAAAGTTCCGGAGGCGTATGCTCAAGCGTTGATTTTGACGCATCCACGATCGCCTGCACCGTATCGGCGAGCGCTTCGCGGATCTCCACAGATGTGACCGAGATCGTCTTCGGCAACCCGGCAATAAGGTCCCGTCCGCGGACGTCCATCGTTAATTCTTCTTCAAGCGGATACGCAGATCCGATACGGATCTTGATCTCTTCGGATGTGCGCTCGCCGATCATAAGGTTGTACGTTTTTCTTAAATATTCCATGATCGCCATATCCATCTCATCGCCCGCGACCTTGATGGATTTGGCATACACGATACCGCCGAGTGAAATGACCGCAAAATCCGTTGTGCCGCCGTCGATATCGATGATCATGTTACCGCCCGGCTCCTGCACCGGCATCCCGACACCGATCGCCGCCGCCTTGGGCTGTTCCACCAGAATAACGTTCCTGGCGCCGGCATTTTCAGCCGAGTCAATGACCGCGCGCTTTTCAACTTCCGTGATCCCCGGCGGAATAGCAATAACAATAGATGGCCGCGTTAAAAACTTGCGCGGCTGGACTTTCTTAATAAAATACTTAAGCATGGCCTCGGTCACTTCGGGATCGGAAATAACGCCGTCCTTCATGGGGCGGATCGCCACAATACTTTCCGGTGTGCGTCCGAGCATTTTTTTCGCATCATCACCAACAGCCACAACCCGGTTCGTTTCTTTTTCAATGGCCACGACAGAAGGTTCACACAGCACCACACCCTCGCCTTTAACATAGACCAGTGTGGTTGCCGTCCCCAAGTCGATGCCCATGTCATTCGACATAAGACCCAACAAACTATCAATAAAACCCCGAATCGCCTTAAAGAAATTTTTAATCATGACGCCCTGCTTAAATACACTGGTTTAAGAATCGCGAATTGTTCGTATTTTTGCCTGAATAATGTGGCTCATATTATCTGAAAATTTCTTTTAAGTCAATGTCTTAAATGCCTTTACAAACCCCGGATACGACTTTGCCGTACATTCCATATCCTTGACCGTCACTCCTATCCGAAGGCCAAGGATCGCAAATGCCATGGCCAGCCGATGATCATGATGCGGATCCAGCGTAACCCCGGTTTTATACACGGCTTTAGGACGAATGATCAGCTCGGCATTTTTTTCCGTAATATCCGCCCCGACTTTCTGCAGCTCTTTACGCAGATCCGTGATCCTGTCTGATTCCTTAACCCGTGCATGGCCAATATCTTTCAGTCGAGTGATCCCTTTGGCAAACATCGCGGTCACCGCCATGATCGGCACCAGATCCGGACAATTTTTCAACGAAAAAACCCCGCCCTTTAACGCAAATGGGCCGTTCAAACGCATCGTAGCATCTGTGCGTGTAAATCGCACACCCATCTTCTTCAAGAACGGCAGGATCGCGCTGTCAGACTGCACCAGCTTGTGATCAAAATGCCCTTTTAATACAATATGCGATGGCATGATCGCGGCCGCACTCATAAAGAACGCAGCCAGGCCATCATCCGACGGAACATGAAAATCCTTAAGGCCCTTAAACTCCTGCCCACCCGGGATCTGAAATTCTCTCGGCCCTTTAGGCGTCACGGTGACCCCTGCCTTTTCCAGGATCTGACGGGTCATGATCACATAATCCTGAGACACAAGCATTTTCCCGGAAACGATAAGGCGTGTATCTTCCGCCACCCGCGGGAGGGCGATCAAAAGCGCTGAAACAAACTGCGAACTGACCGAACCGTCGATCACAACCCTTCCACCGCTGATCTTGCCGCCGGTATAGCGGATCGGCACCGACTCCTTGTCACCATCGCCCCGGATATTCAGCCCGATCGAACGTAAACTTTCGCATAAATGCTTATTAGGACGGCCAACGAGCGTTCCTTTGCCGACCACCGTCGCGATCTGCGCGTAAAACGGCAGAAGCGGAAGAACAAAGCGCAGGGATGTCCCGGACTCTGCCACGTCGATCGTGGACGCGCAGAATCGCGCATTCTTGCGCACCAGCGCGTCGATCGCATACCCATCCTTGATCTTTCTGACCCGGGCACCAAAAGCCTTGGCCACCATCATGGCGGCCTTGGCATCATCACAATCAGATGGGAACATGATCGTAGACAGGCCACCGCACGCCGCAATAATGAACGCGCGGATAGAATACGACTTAGATGCCGGAAGAGAGACCTCTCCCTGGATCTTTTCTAGAGGATAAATTTTCAGATTCATTAGCGCTTTGGCACAACCTGATCGTTCTTGCGAACCTTGCGACTTGAGAAAGGCGGAATAAAATCAGCGGCAGACATCTCCTCCTGCACACGCGAAACCTTGATATCCCCTAAATACGCCTTGCCGCGGTAGACAGACATAATATCCCCGGCCTTGATGCCATGCTTGGCGCCAAGGTCAAAGATCATGAATTCGGTTTCCGTATCCACATTCAAGACTTTGCCTTCTTTGGCACTGTCCGGCGTCACCACGATCCGGTCGAGCTCAACCTTGTCTTTCATGGACTGATCGGGCGGTGGAACGATCTCTCCCCGCACCTGACGGACCGCCTGGGCATCCTCAAAATTCTTGACCTTCTTCTCAAGGTCATCATTCTTTTTCTGCATGTCGTCGATCTTCTTCTGCAGGCCGCCAACTTCTTCATCACGCGACGACGCCTTGGCTTCAGCATCTTTCAATTTGGCCGCGATATCTTCCAGCTCTTTGGAAAGCTTCTGGCGGATCTCGATCTTGGCCTTCCCTTCGGCCTCGAGATTCTCCTTCAGCTTCTTATTCTCGGTCTTGATCTCCTCACGCAGGCCATTATCCAGCTCAATTTCGTCTAAAAGGCTGTTGATCTTCTCATCCGCATCCTTATTCTTGCCGCGCAAGACTTCGATCTCTTTCTGCGCATCCTTGAGCGACGCCTCAACCTTCACCTGACGGGCCTGTAACTCAGCAAGGGATGTTTCCGCGTCCTTGCGCCCCTGAGTCTCTTTGGAAAGAAAATAAAGACTGATAGAGACGCCCGAAATAAGAATAATAATGATGAGCGTTAAGAATACAAATAATGTACGGCCAGTATCTTTCATAAATATCTCCGGGAGGTCTTGTGTCTCTTTCTATTATAAAAATATAGCGATTTAAGTAAAGAGAAGATGCAACTATTTACACTTAAAGATACGCCAAGAATTCCTGGGGCAGCGGGACCGAAAATTCCATATTAAGCCCTGTCCGCGGATGCTCAAAAAAGATCGACTGTGCATGGAGCGCCAGGCGTGTGAACAGGTTCTTGTGCCCGTACTTTTCATCTCCGAGGATCGGATGCCCAATATGGCGCATGTGAAGCCTAAGCTGATGCGTCCGGCCTGTTTCCGGGAAAAGCGCAACAGCCGTCACGTTCTTTGATCGTTTAAGGACCTGATAATACGTCGAGGCCGCTTTGCCCTCACCCGCAGGAACGATACAGCGCATGTCGTGATATTTCGCATGCTGGCCGATCGGAGCCTCGACCATGCCCTCTGCGAACTGAACATCACCTTCCACAAGCGCCACATATTTCTTTTCGACCGTATGCTCTTCAAATTGCTTGGCTAAGCGCGCGTGGGCAAAATTGGTCTTGGCCACTAAAATAATACCAGAGGTTTCCTTATCCAGCCGATGCACAATGCCCGGACGACGAACACCATTCACATCCGAAAGGCTTCCAAAATGATGCACGAGGGCATTAACCATGGTCCCGCCGTAATTGCCTGATGCTGGATGCACGGTCATACCGCCAGGCTTGTTGATCGCAATGATCTCATCATCTTCATATACAATATCCAGCGCTGTCGCTTCAGGCTTTATCCGCTCATCCGGATAATCATCCACATGAATATCCACCGCGATCTTGTCATTCGTCTGGACCTTATATTGCGCCTTCACAGCCTTACCATTCACGAGAATGCGCCCGGTTTCAATAAGCTTCTTAACGAACATCCTCGACGGAATATCCGATGGCAGTGCCTGCGTGACAAAGACATCCACACGGGCATCCTGACTCTCTTCGGGAACAATGAGGACATGTTGCGGCATAAGGGGCCTATTTCCTGCGCACGAGATACTGATTGAATATGAGCGCACCAGCGAAAACCGCCAGGCTCACATATTGAAAAATACTTAACCCCGCATACACGTCATGGTCTGCACGAAAGAATTCAATACTAAACCGTTCCACCGCGCTTAACAATAAATACCACGCAAATATCTGCCCCGCCTTGACCTGACGCGCCTGCATGGAACGCAATATACAAAAAATGACCAGCTGCCCAATGGACATAAAGATCTGCGTCGGGATCAGGCGCGCTTCCCACACCGGGAAAAAAAGCCCCCATGATGCCGGCTTACCATAACAGCAGCCATTCAACAGGCACCCAATGCGGCCGATCGCGTGCCCGAGCGCAATAAACGGCGCACACACGTCCAAGAACGGCAACACCGGAAGTTTCTTCTTCCTAATATATAACACTCCGGAAATAGCACCTGCGATCAAACTGCCCTGCCACGCAAGCCCGCCTTTTTGCAACATAATAATTTCAAGCGGCGCGGACATAAAATATTCAACATTCAGCAGCACATAAAATGTCCTGGCCCCAATGATCCCCCACAGGACCACCCAAAACACGAGATCATAGGCTGTTTCTTCAGGAATACCGATCTTGAGCGCCTCACGCGCCATCAGCGATCCGGATACGATCACCGCAATGGCCAGAAAAAGGCCGTAGGAATAAACAGGAATAGGGCCAAGATGACAGATTATAGGCAGCATAGAAAGACACCCATCAGCGATCAGCGGCCTGCGGTAACGACCACGGAAAACATTTCCACAAAATGAACATCGCACCAATCGTAATGGCGCTGTCCGCGATATTAAAGACCGGCCACACCCGAAGATCAATAAAATCGATCACATATCCCACCATCATGCGATCGATCAGATTCCCGATGGCACCTCCCAAAATAAGCGAAAATCCAAGAATATACCAGCGATCCAGCTCTCCCGCCTTGTGATAATAATAAATATTATAGACCAAAAGAATGACGGCGATCACAGGAATAATAAAAAATACAAACCCATTGTCTTTAAAAAGACCAAAGGCAATGCCTGTATTATGGACCAACGTAAAATGAAAAACTTTTCTGATGATCGGGAGCGATTCGCCCACCTTAAGAAGTGAAGAAAAAAATCCCTTTGTCAGGCGGTCGAGGCCAACGACAGCGGCCACGGTCACCAGGCAAAGGGAAATATCAATGAGAGAACGATTTTTAGAAAACATAATTATGTGGGCATGTTACACGCTACTTGCCCACGTTATTTAACGATTGCCCTTACGGTCCATTTCTTCCTGGACGTCCAGACAATATTCGGCATACGGAATAGCTTTAAGACGGGTGTCCGGAATACGCTTGCCGCTTTTCAGGCAAAAACCGTACGTCTTTTTTTCAATGCGTTCGAGCGCCGCGTCGATCCTCTGGATCACTTCACGGTCGTTCGAAGCAAGCGACAGATTAAATTCACGGTCATACATATCCGTCGCCACATCCGCCATATGCATCGCGTGCCCGGAAAGGTCGCCCTTATCCGCCTGATCCCCTTCACTTTCATCCGACATGCTCTTTATATCGCCGCGGATCTGAGCCTTCATCTTGAACAGAAGCTTTTTGTAGAAATCGAGTTTCTTGGCGTCCATCTTGTCCGGCATGTGATAAGGCTCCTTAAAATACCTGCGTTAAGAATTAATATCTGTTCCTTTGACTGCCCGGGCACAACGACCACAGATCTCGGGATGATCCTGATCCGTACCTATATCTGTTTTATAATTCCAGCATCTCGGGCACTTGCTGCCTGAGGCTTTTTCGATCACAACTTCCGTTTGCGTAAAACTTCCGCCAATACCTGCGGCAACATCACCTTCAACCACTTGAACTTCTGACACAATAAAGAGCATGGCAAGCTCCCCAGCCAACCCCTTTAAATACTTGGCATCGCGTGTTGAAGCTGTCCTTAAAACAATCCTGGCCTCCAAAGACGCACCGATCAAGCCTTCGGCGCGCTTGGCTTCCAAGGCCTTAAGCACGTACGGGCGCAACTCTAAAAGCGCCTTGTAACGCTCCTCAGCCTCCGCAGCGCTCCAATTCTTCCCAGCCACAGGCCACGAAGACAAATGCACATTGATCGGAACATCCTTAAGCCCGCCTTTGGGAATAAAAGCGGACATTTCCTCACCTGTAAAACAAAGGATAGGCGACATAAGGCGCGTCATTCCGTCGGAAATATAGTAAAGAACCGTCTGCGCTGACCGCCGTTTCAGCGATTTAGCGCTCGAAGTATATAGTCTGTCCTTGAGGATGTCAAGATAAAAGCCCGACAGGTCTTCATTACAAAAAGTGTATATTTCTTTATACACAACCGGAAAATCATAAACGTCATAGGCCCGCGTCACCCGCTCCAAAAGCCCCGCAAAACGGCTCAAAGCCCAATGGTCCACCGGCAGCATTTGCTCCACGCCGACCATATCCACGGCTGGATCAAAGCCATCCAAATTAGCCAATAAATAGCGGCCGGTATTACGGATCTTGCGATACGCATCGATCAGGCGATCCATGATCTCTTTGGAAAGGCGGATGTCGTCATTATAATTCGACGCCGCCACCCATAAACGCAGAATATCAGCACCACTGTTATTAATAACATCATTCGGCGCGATCACATTGCCAGTCGACTTCGACATCTTACGACCTTCACCATCCACCACAAAGCCGTGCGTAAGCACCTGACGATAGGGCGGACGGCCATCGAGCGCCATAGACGGAATGATCGAAGATTGGAACCAGCCGCGATGCTGGTCAGAACCCTCAAGATATAAGTCTGCCGGAAGGTCTTTCTTGAGCATCGAACGGAAAACCGCCTGATGGCTCACTCCGGAATCAAACCACACGTCGAGAATATCATTTGTTTTTTCAAGGTCTTCCAGCTTAAGGCCAGGAACGCTAAAGCCTTCGGGCCAAAGATCTTTAAGCTCACGCTCAAACCAGACATTGCTCCCATGCTGACGCGCAAGATCCGCCACATGCGTGATCACTTCCGGAAATAGAAATTGCTCTTCCTCGCCCTTGACACGCACCGCCGGAATCGGGACACCCCAATAACGCTGACGCGACAAACACCAGTCCGGGCGTGTCGTCAACATAGCCTTGATGCGCTCCTCACCTGCCGCCGGGAACCACTGCACGTCTTTCTGCACCGCTTCTTTTAATTTCGTACGCAGGCCTTCATGATCGATCTTAAGAAACCACTGATACGTGGCACGGAAAATGATCGGCTTTTTGCATCTCCAGCAATGCGGATAGGAGTGTTGGATTTTTTCGGTGTGAAGCAACAGGCCGCGCGCGCGCAGGTCTTCTACGATGACGTCATTCGCCTTGAGGACGTGCTGACCTTCAAACGGCGCACCTTCGGCCGTAAAAACACCGCGATCATTGACCGGCATTAAAATTTCCAGTTTATGCTTGAGGCCCGTTTGATAATCCTCCTGGCCATGGCCAGGCGCTGTATGAACCAAACCAGTACCATCTTCTTTCGTCACATAATCAACGCCGACAACACGGCAATCGGCACGCTTAGCAAACGGATGCGTGTATAAAAGTTTTGTGAGTTCGGCACCCTTGACCTCTTTAATGATCTTCACGTCCTTGCCGGCCTTCCCGAGCACCGACGCAGACAGCGTCTTCTCAAGGATCACCAGGTCCTCACCAAGATCAGCCACAATGTAATCAAACACCGGGCTGACCGCGACCGCGACGTTCGCCAGGAGCGTCCAGGGCGTTGTGGTCCAGATAAGAAGTGAAAGTTTTTTGCCTTTAGGCGTCCCGAGAACTTCAGGATTATTCACCGGAAAGCGGACATAAACTGTGGGCGATGTGTGATTCTCATATTCCACTTCGGCCTCGGCGAGCGCGGTCTCACAATCAAAACACCAGTTGACCGGCTTCAAACTGCGATACACATATCCTTTTTCCGTCAGGCCGGCCAGGGATTTCAAAATCCAATATTCGTATTCCGGTGTCAAGGTCAAATACGGGTTGTCCCACTCGCCCATGACACCCAGGCGCTTGAACTGATCCCTCTGAATTCCAACGTACTTCATAGCATAGTCGTATGCTTTTTTGCGGACATCCAGACAGCTCACATCTGCTTTGCGGGCCTTCATGTCTTTGAGTAACGCGTGCTCGATCGGAAGCCCATGACAGTCCCATCCGGGAATATAAATACTGTCAAAACCCTGCATGGTCTTATATTTAATAATGATATCTTTAAGGATTTTATTCAGCGCGTGCCCAATATGAATGTTGCCATTGGCATATGGCGGCCCGTCGTGAAGAATAAAGGCTTTCCGTCCCGCGGACGCGATACGGATCTTTTGATATAACCCGTCCTTTTCCCAGGACGCAAGCATGGCCGGCTCTTTCTGAGCAAGCCCTGCCTTCATGGAAAAGTCGGTTTTCGGAAGATTTAAGGTCTTTTGGTAATCCATAAGCGCATTAATGTAGCTCAAAATAGAATTTTGTCAAGCGGAGCGGCGAGGAGAAAATGGTGCCAGTGAGGAGAAAATGGTGCCAGTCACCGTTTCTTTTTTCCGACGGAGAAAAGTGGTCATACGACACCCACTATGACCACTTTTTCTCGACGACAAAAAATAATGGTGCCTGGCACCATTATTATTACCGGATATATTTGCTGATAATAAGCTCCAGGTCCTTTTTCTTCTGCTCAGGGATGAGCTTGGGATCGGTCATGATCGCGTTCTTGAGCGCGTCGGCGGCTGAAAACTTCTTGATCTTGCCCACTTTAGGGATCGCGATCTTGAGGATCTTTTTGGCGTTCTCGACATTCTTGGTCAAACACTCGATGATCATATCCACCGTGACCGAACCATGCGAATGGTGCCAGCAGTCATAATCTGTAACCGCGGCAAGCGTGGCATAAGAGATCTCAGCCTCGCGAGCCAGCTTGGCCTCTGGCAAATTCGTCATACCAATGATATCCGCACCCCAACTGCGATACAAATTCGATTCTGCCTTGGTCGAAAACTGCGGGCCTTCCATATTCAGATACGTTCCGTTCTTCTGCGCCGAAACCCCTGTCTTTTCACAGGCAGAAAATATCTTTGCCGCCACTTCTTCGGAAATAGGATCTGCCATGCCTACATGTGCCACAATCCCTCCGGTAAAGAATGTCATGTGCCGGCGGGGCGCGGTCCGGTCAATGAACTGGTCCGGAATAACAAAATCCATAGGCTTGATCTGAAGCTTGAGACTGCCGACCGCGGACACAGAAATAATGGCCTCCACGCCAAGCTTCTTCATGCCCCAGATATTGGCCTGATAATTAATTTCGGTCGGCGAAATACGATGCCCCCGCCCATGCCGGGGTAAAAACACGACCGGCGTTCCCTCAAGGGTTCCTGTCATAAACTTATCTGACGGATCGCCAAAGGGTGTTTTTATCTCAACCTCTTTAAGATTCTCGATGCCGTCGATCTGATATAAACCACTGCCGCCGATAACGCCTACTGTTGCCATATAAGCTCCTCTTATTTAAAAATGCTGATAATGTTAAAAACTAGAAACAAAAAGCAAACCAACTAATGCGGGGGATCCTTCGCCTTCGGGCTCAGGATGACGCTTTTTCATGATTAATCCCCACCTGCCCCTTCTTGCTTCTAACTTCTGGCTCCTTGCTTCTTACTTTTATTCACTTCGACAATTCCTTTGCGCGGGAACGCGCGGCTTTAAGCGCGGCCTCGAACATTCCCACAATATTCTTTTGCATGAACACATCTGTTGCGGCCTGCGTTGTGCCACCTTTAGACGTGACCTTAAGGCGTAACGCCTCGGCGCTGTCTTCACTCCTGGCCAACATATGGCTGCTGCCTAAAAGTGTTGAATACACAAGCGTTTTGGCTTCCTTTTCATCAAAGCCAAGCTTGCGCGCCGCTTTCATCATGCACTCAACAAACAAAAATACATAGGCCGGGCCACTGCCGGAAACAGCGGTTACGGCATCGATCATTTTCTCTTGAACAACAACTGTCTGACCCACAGCATCAAAGAAACTCTTAGCCAATACCACGTCTTTCGGCGTGGCTTTCTTACCTTTTGCGATCCCGCTCACTCCCTCGCCCACCATGGCCGGCAGATTCGGCATCACACGAACCACCCGAACACCGCCCAAAGCCTTTTCGATCGAGAGCGTCGTGATCCCGGCCGCGATCGAGACGATCAATTTCTTCTGCAAGGGCAAACGCCTGATCTCCGCGAACACGTCCGGCAGGTCCTGAGGCTTAACTGCCAAGAGCACCACATCCGAAACCTTAACGACATCAGACAGCATGCCAAAGGTCACCTTATATTTCTTTTTCAATGCGGATTGGCGCTCGGCACGCGGCTCGCAGGCAAAACACGCATGCTTTTTGTGAACCCCGGCGAGAATAGCTTCGCCCATATTACCGACGCCAATGAATGCGATCTTCATAATCGCTCCTTCCTAATCACCGCCCCAACCCCGGAGGATGGACAAGAAATTTTACCTGTCCAACCTCCGGGGTTGGGCTTATTTGAAAATTGCACTACCGATCCGCACCATGGTCGAGCCTTCTTCGATCGCAATTTCATAATCATGGCTCATTCCCATGGACAAATGCCGCATTTGAACTTTTTCTGAAATATGCACAGATTTCTTCACGCGATCAAATATCTCTTTTCCTGCATGAAAGACCTTGCGGATAACATCCCTATCTTCTGTGAGCGGCGCCATGACCATCAGCCCCAACACCCGTACATGCGCACCTTCATTCGCCCGCACAAGAAATACATCCAAATCCTCGACCGGCAGGCCAAACTTCTGTTCTTCTTTGGCAATATCCAGCTGGACTAGAATGTCCTGGGTCTTTCCCGCCGCTGCCGCACGTTTTTCAATTTCATCCAAAAGCTTCACGCTGTCTACCGAGTGGACCAGATCAAAAAGCGGCAGGGCATCTTTTACTTTGTTGGTCTGCAGATGACCGATCAAATGTTTTCTAACGCCGACACCAGACACATGAAGCTTTGGGAACTTTTCCTCGGCAAGCTGAACACGATTCTCGGCAATATCCCGTAATCCCGCCGCAATAGCCTCATTGACAGCCGCGGCATGCGCGAACTTGGTCACCCCGACAAGCGTAATTTCTTCTGCCGCACGCCCGCAACGCAACGCCGCATCCTGAATCTTCCGGCGAACGGCCGACAGATTATCCGAGATCATATTGCCCTGCCAGGACCGCATTGATCTTATCCCGCAATTCCTGAAACGTTGCCGGCTTTTGCAAATACCCTTTTATGCCGTGCCGCTTGAAAATAGGCTCCATGGAATCATACGCGGTCAGTACAATGATCGGAATATTTTCGGCTCCGGCGATCTTCTTACGCTCGGCAATGAACGTATACCCATTCATTTTTGGCATCTCCACATCCAAAATGATCAGGTCAACCAAACCCTGTTTTAACACCTCGATCGCCGCTTCGCCATCATTTACGCCGATCACAGAAAAACCATCCTGCATCAGCTTCTTTTTGGTGATATCGACCACGACTTCTTCATCATCTACAACCAGGATCGTTTTAGACATATATGCCCCACTATTCTATTGAAGAACAAAACTGTTTTGTCTTTATTATACCCGGGAGACTCGCCCCCGCAATCCCTAGTACAAGTTTCTCAAATCGTCATCAATAAAAGGCTTGTCAGGGTTCAAAATCTCCGCCACGACAACACTTAATGCCTCAAGATATGGCGACAGAAATTCATCCACGGGCCTGGCCGGGTATTTATCGGTAAAGATCGTTTTTATCTCCGACGTCCGCACAGAATAGAGCCCGGCATTAACCATCGCCCCGGGAAATGCTTTGCCGGCAAAATACATATATAACGGCAGCTGGAACGACCCCACGCGATCAAATATCTCCTCTCGTGTCGGATCATCCGACAAAACAAATGCCCTGCCCGGCAATTCATCCGAAACCCCTGTCTTATAGTCCAAGACCAACAACTCTCCGCTTTTAAGCGCATCGATACGATCCACCCGCGCCTTGAAGGCGACTGTCCCACTTTTTAATACAATACTTCCGGAATAATCCTGCTCGATCGCGAGTACTTTCTCCAAAAAAACCGAACGCTCCCGCTCCTGTTCCAAAAAAGCTTTCAGCTTATGTTCCATGACCCCACGCACCAAAAAAGCATCTGAGCGCATCCGCTGCTCAAACGCATCATTAAAAGCTGTGTCGAACATCCTCCAGAATCTGGCCTCAAAATCAGCGTCGATGCCCAAGGGCTTTCCGACATAAGGATAAAAAACTTTTTCCAGGAAGTCATGCATAAAATTCCCGACCAGCGCCGCATCCGGCTCATCGAGGAGATCCTCAGCCTCACGCAGCCCAAGGACATAATCTGTATAAAATTGATATGGATTTGCCAAATACGCATTAATGCTGCTCGCAGAATAAGCAAACCCTTTTAAAAACTGCATCATGCGCGCTGTCTTTTTGACTTCCCGCCTGACCCCAGATGAACGAGCTCCGAATCCGGCCCTCATGGTGGGATACGGATCCAAGCGCCCGGCGTGCAACTGCTTTTCCCATACGATCTCTTCGAGAAAACGGCTTGGCTCTTTTTCTTTATTTTTCTGATACACAAGATGCACGGTCTTTGCCGACGAAATGAGGCGCATGAACTGATAACGCTGGATCTCTTCCTCAAGCTCCAGGCGGTCAAGGCCAAGCCGACTCATGACTTCGCGCGGGATCAATGATGCCCGGGCATTGATCCTGGGCAACACCCCCTCATTCACATCCATGATGATCACATTATTAAAATGAAGCGATCTCGTCTCAAAGAGGCCGAGCACCTGAAGCCCCTTTAATGGCGTCCCGGAAAAACTCACGAGCTCCCGTTCCAGCCGTTCTTCAAAAATACGGAAAATGTCCGCTGCCGCAAACGGCTCTTGGGCAAAAGAAGCCCGCGCGAACTCTTCTCTGATCTCATGCATCCGCAGCGCGATATTCACATTCAACGGATAATTCTTCAGAAATTTCTCCTCGCCGAGGACAGCCAGAAAATCCTCAAGGACCGCCGTGAAGGACGCAACATCCCGGATACCTTCCCATGCGGTAAAGAACAGCTCATGAATCCGATTTGTAAACGCAGGGACGCCCTTTTCAGCCTCAACATCCTTTAAATGAATAAAAGCCCGTCCGGCAAGCGCGCTCGACATGTCCTTTTTGATCAAATCCTCGATATGATGTGCGGCCTTGCGCATAGGCTCTGGGTCTTTAGCGCCAAAACACATGTTCTTTACCAGAGGATGCAACAACACCGAAAGATAATCTTTGGCATAATACCGGCCATCCCGGCGAGAAGCTTGCGCCTTAAAAACCGCCCTTAACAAGAGATACAAACTCCCGCGTTTTAACGGATACCCCATAGACACATTAAAATCTGACACCTCGTCAGGAAATGTCGATAATAACGGCAACAATGCCCCCGTATCCGGAAGAACAACAACCGTACGTTCCATATCCTTCGTCCGGCTCAAAATATCCCGCACCACACCGGCCTCGGAATGAACATCAAAGGCCGAATACGCCTTCAGCTCAAAATGAACCGGCGTCGGAACATCTCCCTCGACGAGCGAACACCCCAGGCGCCCGGCGATCCGCTTCAGGACCGGCCATTTGCGCTCATCCCCTTGAAAGATCAATGTCGCCTTACCTTCTTGATACAGCGCCTTAACCACAACCTCTTCCGTGCGGTGAAAATAAAAGAAATTCGCAAAAATAATCTCATCAAACGCCGACGTGTCAAATGCGGCGACATTTTCTTTTGCCCGTAAATATTGCAAACCCCTCGACGTGCGTTTTTTTTCCTTCAGACGCGCATGGAACGCCTCACGCAGGACCAGCACCTTTTCCAAAAGGCGATTGATATTTTCCGGGACGCTGTACCCGATACGGGCACTGGCCTCGATATCCTTGAGCGCCGCCGCACTCACATCTTCCAGGTCCATCTGATGAATAAAATCCAGGATATCCCCGGCCCAGGGAAGAAATTTTGCAAAGGCCTCGCGGCCTTCAAGAAGTTCCGGTGTTAATGCCTGTGCCAGCAGAAAAATATCATACCGGGCCTCCAGGTCGCCGGACACTCGGCACGCGGCCTCCCCGCCCGCAACCGCATCCATAAAAGCATCGATCGTCACAAACCGGGGTGGCACAAAAGCCTTGCCCGTCTTTTGCGCCAACGCGCGTTTCAGAAAATGCTCCGGCCTCTGCCCGCCGAACACGATCATAAGCCGTTCAAGGCTGCGGCCTTTTTGAAGATACTCGCGGTCAATATACGCCACAAGCTCGTCGATAAAAGATCTGGTGAAATCAATGGTGAAGATTTTAGACATGAACAACATCCCCGCTCTCAACAGACACCAAAAAACCTTTGATCACATACCCCGGATATATGTCTTTCAACATGGCCATATACTCACCCACCTGTTGTCCGGCGTCATCAGCAATAGCGCCTAACTTGAAATCAATGACCCATACTTCCTTATCGAAAACGAGCACCCGGTCCATACGTTTGGCATGGCCAGATCGGCTGACACATTCTTTTTCACAGAAAACCTCTTTAGCCGCTGTCACAAAGAACGGGCGAACAGCCTCCCTGCCTAGGAAATCCTCGACGACGCTAACACTGTCCTCCTGTAACGCCCAAAGCCCTTCTGCCTCGAGCAGAGCCACCGCTTTTTTAACCGCCGCGGCCATGTCCCCATCGAGGACGATCCCGATCTTCTCCAGTAGCGCGTGCACCAAAAGGCCCTTAAGCCGGACAGGCCGTGCCGCGATTTCCCCATTATCCATAAATTCTTCGTGAAGGAACGACAGCCAATCCCGGCAGGCAGAAGGCGCCAGATCAACCGGCTCCCCGGCTTCATCATCTTTCTTCAACGGATAAGACCCCGACGGAAACCCCAGGGCATAGCACGTGTCCGGAATAAGATCGATCGCCAGATTACGCCCCAGCCCTGCCTTGGGCGGAAGGAACAGATACATTTCACATGCAGCGCGCGTAAGCGCTACATACACATTATTCAGCTCCGAAAAAAACATCTTCATGTCTTCGTCAACATCCAGCTCCTCGGCAAGGCGGGAATATTTTGTATGCGTTTCATTAAAATGATACAACGCAAGCCCCTCCCCGGTTTGCCTGAGCGCGTACGCCAGCGCCCTTCTTTTGGGCGACAGGCTTCGACTCATGGACATAGCCAAGAACGGAAGAATGACCACCCGATGTTCCAGTCCTTTGGCTTTATGCACGGTTGTGACCGTAACCGCATCGATCCCGGCTGTTTTAATATACAGCTCGTCTCCCTCAAGTGCCTCATAATGCGCCAAAAACTCCTCGAGGCCCGGAAACTCATCCTCTTTCACTTTAACAAGATTCAAGAAATGCATTAAAAACCCACGGCTTTGCGCCGAAAGAACAAGTGCGCGTGTGACTCTGTAAAAACTTGACACCAGCTCATACAGCGGCACGAGCCCCACATTCCTGAAAAAAACTTCGACCAAGCCTTCCCATTCTTTCGGGAACGCGTCACGAAAATGAATATACAGATAACCGCGGTTCTTATCCTCGCGCCAGGCCAGGATAAAATCCTGCACACGCTCCTGTGTCAGCTGCGACGCTTTGATGAAAATATCTCCCAGGATAAACTGCGCAAAAGAGGCGTTATCCACAGGTGAAACCAAAAACTTCAGGAACGATACCACTTCCCCGACGCTCTGCTCCTCTTTCACGTTGAGCGTCCGTTCCGACGCCACAGGGATCCCCTTCTCGATCAACCAGCGCGTGACCGCCTCGACTTCCTCATTCTTCCGAAGAATGATACCGACATCCTTAAAAGAAAACCTCCCCTTTAACTCTTCAAGTAACGCCATCACACGTAATTTGGCATCCTCACGAAACGCTTCTTTATTCGCCCCATTTAACACGACCGCCCGCACACATCCCACAGGATCTTGCTTCACCACAACCTGAGCGGCCCCGGCATACACGCGCTCAAGCTCATCAGCATCCTTACTCCTCGACGGGACGATCCTCTTCCCATTCTTATCTAAAGCCCCCATCAACCGCTTAAGATTTTCAAGATCAAACACCGCATTATTAAATTCGACAATGCTCTTATGCGACCGGCGGCTGATCATAAGCCTTTCCAGGCCAAGATTATATCCAGGCCCGTCAAACTGACGGCGGATAGCATCAAACAAACGCGTGTCCCCGCCGCGAAAAGAAAAAATGGCCTGCTTTTTATCACCCACATAAAAAAGCGACCCTCCCCGCGCGATCGCATCCTCGGGAAGGGCCTTTAAGTTTTCCCACTGAAGAATGCTGGTATCCTGAAACTCGTCGATCAGATAATGTTCAAAACGCGTTGACAAACGATAATACAATTCCTCGGGGGTAGCACCCTCTTCATAAACCAGGCGAGCCTTGGCATTAAGCTCCTCGAGAAAGACGACATCATCCGCCAATGCCGCTCGTTCAACCTTCCGGCGCACATCATTAAAAAGGCGAATATACGGATCGTATAAATGCCGGACTTCCAGGTCTGCCGCAGCCGCAAAATCCTCCTGGATCTTCAGCCACCTATCAATATGCCCGGTTGTAAAAACACAGCCCTTTGTCTTGGGAAGGTCCTTTCCCGGCTCAAAATACGCGGATAACCCTTGCGCAAAGCGAAACGCCCTGGAATTCGCCTCAACAAACTTCTTCATACTTCCAACAAATGTCTTGTGCGCCCCTTCAGGCATTCTGACAACAAAATCTTTCACATCCGCGATCAGTCCGGCCTTCAACCTGATCATATCCTGCGGCATCATATGCGGTGGACAAAAAAGCCTGGCCGAGGTGTTATATTCATGAAACAACTGCTCGACAGTGTCCAGGACAATATCTCTCGGCATCCACGCGGAGCGCGCCTCGACAAACAGCATACTGCTCAAGAAATCATCAAATGCCTGCTTCACCGCCCGATCTTTTGCCGCATCATCAATGAGTTCATCCAGCGCCCGTGACAGATACTCCCTTGAACTTGTTTCAATACGAAAATCCGCGGTCAACCCGATCTGAAAGGCGGAACTCATGAGCAAGCCTCGCATGAACCGGTCGATCGTCTCCACCTGAAAATAATGATACTGCCGCAGTATGCCTTCCATGACACGAAGGGCGATCTTACGCGCCTCCTCGGGGCTCAGGCCAAGCCCCTGAAGCATATCGTCGCGGCTTTCGACGGGCATAACTCCCAACGCCAGCTCTTTAAGGAAGCGTAAAATACGCTCTTTCATTTCAAGCGCAGCTTTATTTGTAAATGTGATGGCCAGAATAGAATGAACCGGGATACTCCCCTCGCCTCTGGAAAGATGAAGGATGAGCCGGACATAGCGCCGTGCCAGCGCATAGGTCTTGCCCGAACCGGCAGACGCCTCAACAACATGGATCTCGGGGGAATGAAAACAAGAGGAGCTCATTTACTGATATACACCGGGTCTTCCAACACTTCACGGATAGCGGCGACACTCGCCTGCACAGTTGATTGGCCAGACTTTAAACCCCACTCCATATTATCCCGGGCAAAAAGGTCAAGCTTCTTCGACAATTTATCCCGTTCATCCTGGGTAATGGCCAACTGCTTGCACTCTTCACTATCACAACGCGCAGCGCTTAAAAGCACTTTGCTAAGAAGCGCGCTTGCCTTCACAAGATCTTTGGCGATCTCTTTCTTCTGCAGGGCCAGATCGCCCTGTTTCTGAACAAAATCCTGTTCATTGAAATCCGCGGGTTGTCCTGATACCTTGTACCGCCCAAAAGCAACCCACATCTCACGTTCCTTAACACTTAAATTCAAGAGCGTTTCATAGACCACGATCGCATCCAGCGCAACCTTGCGGATCAACCCGTTGGAATGCTCCCCGTAACGGATAATATAATTCTTGGCGATCCTGAGCTCCGTATTGTCGAGCGTCCGGTGGTCAATGAACGCCTGGATCGCCTTGCGATCCGCCTTCGCGGCAACCGTTGCCATATCTTCTTCTTTTAAGCGGCGCGCGACACGATCATAATAGCTCAGCCCCATAATGAAGCTTTTAACAAACACATATTTATCAATATCGGGATTGTATTTTTTAAAAACATTCTCTTCTGCCCGAGCGGGCTGAAAGAAAAGACAGGCAAGAACACAACAAAGGATCAGGGTCTTTGATCGCATATCCCCCTCCTTAAAGCAGGCTTCAATTCATATCGCCGGAAAAGATCTTATCTATCTTCATTAGAATGTCCTGGGGAGAGCAGGGCTTATGCATATATTCGATGCCGAGTAAAGCCGCCAGCCTCGGATCAAGCTCCTGCTCACGTGATGTCACAAGAATAATAGGCAGGCTCTTGTATTGAGGGTCAAACTTGATGCTGTGGCACACATCGTAGCCATTGAGCTCCGGCATCATGACATCCAGAATAACAGCGTCCGGGTGTTCTTTTTTGATCGCGGCGATGGCGCTGACCCCGTCCCCGCAGATCACGACCTCAAATCCGCGGCGGCGCAGCGTCTCACCCAGAAGCTTTTGCACTGTTCTATCGTCGTCAACCAAAAGGATCTTTTTCATCACGCCCTCACATCATTACACATTTACGGCGCAGGGACCATTTCGCCTTTATCATTATAAATAAATCTTCCGGTCCTCTGGCCGTTGGTATATTCATCACGATAGATCAAAGACCCGTTCGCATCATGCAACTTGGTCGTACCATTCAACACGCCGTTCTGATACGTCGCTTTCAGGCGGATCTTCTGGTTTTCGTTATATTTCTTGACGATCCCGTTGAACTTCCCATCCTTGCAATACGCCTTCACCTTAAGCGACCCGCCAGGATAGGCATTCTTTTGCACCGTGTCGCCGGTGGTT
>JADFWS010000176.1 GCA_015234065.1 Candidatus Omnitrophota bacterium | reverse complement strand
CAGACGCGGAATATAAGGAAGCATACCTGGCGCTCGAGAAGGAATTCGTCCGCTTCAAGGCGGCCACAGCCCTTTTGGTCCAGAATGAACGCCTGAATGCGCTCAAAGAGGTTATTTCCGGCGCGGCGCATGACCTTAACCAACCGCTGAACGTTTCCAAGATCATTTGTCAGGGGATCCTCCGGGATATTCAGAAGGATCGTTTCTCTTTGGATGACGCAAAGAAAGACCTGCCGGAGATCCTGACCCAGATGAATCGCATGGCGGATATGGTATCGAACCTCAGGTTCTCGTATCGCCGTGCCGACGGAAAGCCAAAAGAAGAAGCGGACCTTAATGCGCTTGTGCGCGGCGTGCTGAAGCCGTTGGCCGAACAGTACAAGAATCATCGTATTACGGTGACAGAACATTTTGCGGATGGCGTGCCGCATGTGCTTGTTGATGCGCCGCGTATCGAGCAGGTTTGTTATCATCTGATCAAGAACGCGCGTTACGCGGTCGAGAAGTCGGGAAAGAAACCCATGACGATCGACGTGCGGACTCTGTCCGGCGCGGATGGTCAGGAAGCGGTGCTCGAGATCGCGGATAACGGGACCGGCATTCCGGATGATATCAAAGCACGGGTATTTGAGCCTTTCTTTACCACCAAAACGCCCGACGAAGGGATCGGATTCGGGCTTTCCGTGTGCGATCAGTATATCGCCGCGCATGGCGGAAGGCTGGAGTTCGAGAGCAAGGTTGGAGAAGGCAGTACATTTCGGATGATCTTACCGGCATTTGTGAAGAACACATGACAAAAATATTACTCGTCAACGATACACCCGTCGTGAACCGGTACATCAAGCATAATCTCGAAGACGAGGGCTTTGAGGTGGACGCGGTCATGCTCGGGCAGGAGGGCATCGACAAGGCCAAAGAGAAGGCATACGACATCATTCTTCTTGATTACAATTTGCCGGACATCAATGGGGATATCGTGTGCTGGACCATTAAAAAGGATCCGGCGCTGGCGGTTATTCCGATCTACTATATTTCTTCGCTCGATAAAGACGCGATGGCGGTCGTGATCGCGGACACAGGCGCCCAGGGGTATCTGGATATCACGGCGGATATCGAGGTTTTGTGTGAAAACATCAAGGCTATATCCAAAGGCGGCAGTCATGGGTGAGAATAGCAGGCTGACATTATATGAAGACGATTTTAACGCCGACGACAATGTGCGTGAGGACGTGGTCCAGCTGGTTGTGTTTCGGGTATCCGGCGAATGGTACGCGGTTGAAATGAAGAGCGTGCGCGAGGTCGTGACCTTTGACCGGATCACGTTTCTGCCGTCAAGCCCGGAGCATGTGGCCGGTATTTTTAATCTGCGGGGCAATATCCTGTCGGTCACGGACATGAAGCGGATCTTCGGGCTTTCTTCGTCGGAGATCACAGAGAAGTCGCGGCTGGTGGTGATCGAGTCCGGGGTTTGTGAAACCGGGCTTCTCGTGGATGAGGTGGATGAACCGGTGGATGTGGCGGTATCGAAGATCGTGCTGCCGCTTGCGACGATTGCGCCCGAGAGGGCGGAATACCTGTCGGGCACATATAATCTGGGGAAAAAGTTTATCGGTATTTTAAGGCCGGAGAGAATTTTGCAGGTTAAGAAATAATAAGGAGAATGCGCATGCAGGCGAGAATGACGTTGCAAAAGAAGCTGATATTGAGTTTTATGGGGGCGTTCATCCTTGTGGCGGCATCAACCGGATGGGCACTTATTTCTTACAGGATGATCGTGGATGATGTCCAGGAACTGGCCATGACGCGCATGGAACAGGCAGGGCTGTTGCGTTCTGTTGAAAAGAGCGTGGCGGACGAGACCCTGGCCTGGCAGGATATCCTTCTTCATGGCGCAGACCCCGCGGAATTCAAGGAGCACAGCAAGGAATTTTATAAAGCCCAGGAATTGGCATCAGGCGGGATACAGGCTCTGAAGGCCGGAAAGTATCGCTTTCGTTCGCAG
>JADFWS010000175.1 GCA_015234065.1 Candidatus Omnitrophota bacterium | reverse complement strand
ACCCATGAAGATCCTTTTTGTCGATGATGAGATATTGAATACAGACTTGTATTTGGAATATTTTAAAACCAAGGGCGGGCTGAATGCCGAGGCTCTCCAGTCGCCGGAGGCAGCGATCGCGTATATTCAGCAGAACAAGCCGGATGTGGTATTCCTGGATGTCGGGCTTGGCGAGCATGCATCCATGAATGGGCTTGACGTGCTCCGCGCGGTACGCCGGACAACGCCGGAAAGCCGCATCATTATGCTGTCCGCTTATGAAAGTTATGAACAGGAAGCTATGAGAGAGGGCGCGTTTGCGTATATGTTGAAACCCTGCATGCCGAAGCAGTTGCTGGAATTTGTCAGTACAATATATATGTAAGGCTATAACGTATGATCCCAAAATCTATTTTAGACAGTGTTCGCCGGATCGAAATATCCACCAATCGCCTGGTGTCGGATGTATTTGCCGGTCAGTATCAAAGCGTGTTCAAGGGCCGGGGCATGGAATTCGACGAGGTCCGGGAATACCAGCCGAATGATGATGTGCGGACGATCGATTGGAATGTGACCGCACGCACGGGCATCCCGCATGTAAAGAAATTTGTCGAAGAGCGCGAAATGACGGTCATGGTCATGGTCGACGCATCGGCGTCGGCACGTTTTGGAACGGTGCGGATGCTCAAGAATGCGCTCGCTGCCGAGCTTGCGGCGGTCCTGGCATTTTCTGCGATCCGCAACAATGATAAAGTTGGCCTGATCATTTTTACCGACGGGATCGAAAAATTCATTCCGCCGCGCAAAGGCCGGGCGCATGTCCTGCGTATTATCCGTGAAGTGCTGTATCATACGCCCCGCGGTAAAGGGACCGATATTGCAGGGGCGCTGGAATTTTTAAGCCGGGTGCTAACACGCCGGGCTGTAGCATTTGTAATCTCGGATTTTATTGAACCCGGAGCCGCGGATCTGTCGCGCGAACCGCTTTTCTTAAAACGCCTGGCGATCGCAAACCGCAGGCATGATGTGGTCGCGGTGACGTTGAATGATCCGCGGGACATGGATCTTCCGCCGTGCGGGCTTTTAGAGCTGGAAGACGCCGAAGGTGGCGAACGAAGCCTGTGTGATGCGTCGGATGGACGCGTGCGCGCCGCCTATCGGAATCGTGCCGAGTTTCGGCTGCAAGGCCGTGAACGCCTGTTCCGGTCGGTCGGCGTTGATCATATTGATGTCTGGACAGATGTGCCCTATGCTAAAAGCCTGGTCTATTTCTTTGCGAAACGCAGAAAGAAAATGAGATGAATGCAACGCTGCATGATATTCGGGGGCCCTTGCCTATTCCCGGTGACTGGGGCTGGATTTTTCTGTGCACACTTCTGTTGCTTCTGGCAGGCCTGGTGTTTTTTTTATGGCGCCGGATGCAGAAATCCAAGCCTGTGGTGTTGCCGCCGCTGAGACCGGCCTGGGAAGTCGCCCTGGAACGATTGTTGCGTTTGGAACAGCGCGGCCGCTGGGGCGAAGGAGAGATCAAGGAATTTTATGTGGAGCTTTCGCAGGTCGTGCGTTTGTATATTGAGGCGCGTTTTGAGATCCGCGCGCCGGAAATGACGACCGAGGAATTCATGGCGCGCGCCGTTGCGGCTGCGGTCATGACAGCCGAGCATAAAGGGTTTTTGAAAGATTTCTTAAATGAGAGCGATATGGTGAAATTTGCTAAATTTATTCCCGGTGAGGCAGAGGCCAAACGAGCGCTCAAAGCCGCCCGGGATTTTGTGGAACAGACCAAATGACGTTTAAGACACCGATCCTGCTTTTGTTGATCCCGCTTATTGTCGCCGCGCTGTTTATCCGTTATTTCAGGCGGCAGGGGCCTTCGTTTGTTGTGCCTGCCGCAGCATTTTTTAAGGGCTTGCCGGTTACCTGGCGGGTGCGATTTCGTCATGTGCCATTTTTTTTGAATGTCTTGGCAGCGATGTCTCTTATTGTGGCTTTGGCAGGCCCCCGAACCATGCTCGAAGACAGCCGGAGGACGGCCGAGGG
>JADFWS010000174.1 GCA_015234065.1 Candidatus Omnitrophota bacterium | reverse complement strand
CGTATTAACGCACTCGACAACAAGATCGCAGGCGCCGACAAGTTCGGACACCGAGCGTTTAACAACCCCGTCTAATTTAAGCCTTTTCGAAAGCCCTTCGGCTTTTTCAGCAGCAATATCGTATAACGCAGAAACCATATACTGGCTCTTGAGTTCTTTTTGAGTGCTAAGCGCGATCCTTGACCCTATCGCACCGCACCCGACGATACCGAGCTTCAATTTCCTGACACGTCGCTTCATCGCAATATCACAAGCTGGTTGTCGATCAATCTTGCTGAAGGGAACCTGACCGCAAGCGCGATCAGCACATCTGCCTTTATCCGACGGACAGGCTTAAGGTCCGTCGCACTGACGCACGAAACATATTCAATGCTAGCACCAGTCTCCTCGAGAATCAACTTTTTTATTTTAGAAATTATTTTCAGAGCATTGCGCTCGCCGGACAGGATGTCCTTCTTCGCCGCGAAAAGAGCGCCGGAAAGGGCCTTTGCGGCAATCCTCTCGTCGGGCTTAAGATACATGTTCCGTGAACTCATGGCCAACCCATCCCGCTCCCGCACCGTCGGGCATACAACAACCCTCGCCGGGAAATTAAGGTCGCACACCATTTTCTTGATCACCATGGCCTGCTGCGCATCTTTTGCACCGAGATACATCGTATCCGGCTGAACAATATTCAAAAGTTTTGCCACGACCGTCGCCACCCCTTTAAAATGCCCGGGGCGTGAAGCGCCGCACAACCCTTCAGATAACGCATTGACCGACACCCATGTCGATAATTCCTGCGGATACATCTCTTTTACCGACGGAATAAATATGACCGCAACGCCCGCGGCCTTTGCCATGGCGCAATCACGCCGCAGGTCTCGGGGATACCTGGAAAGGTCTTCTGTCGGGCCAAACTGTACGGGATTCACAAAAAGGCTTACAACCGTAATATCATTCTCCCGGACCGAGCGGGCCATCAAGGATACATGGCCCTGATGAAAATACCCCATCGTCGGTACAAAGCCGATACGTTCGCCTTTTTGCCACAATGCTTGCAATTCCCGGCGCAGGCCCTGAATGGTCTTTATAACTTTCATCCGCCCCCCTTAACTAAACGCTCGGCGCGGCATATGATCTCGCCTTCCCCGTTAAACCCTGTAAAGGCCAGCGCATATCCGGCGTGCGCCAACTCATCCTTCAACATGGCCCGCGTATACTCACGAAAATGGCCGTCATCCGTCAACTGCGAAAGCCCAAGGCTCATCAGCAATTGGGACCGCCAGTTCTCTACACTCGGCACACAGATAAGAAGCGTCTGAGCATCGACCCGCCGTAAGAATGCAGGGACATCTTGAATATGCTCAAGAACATGGGACACAATACAGACATTGTATTTAATTTTGTTCTGAAATTCCTGAAAATCAAATGTACGCGCATCCGCCTGGACCGGAAACACATTGTCCGTCCTTGGAAAAAGCTTCCAGTTCTCAAGGAAAGATGCGTCATGATCCAGCCCATACCCCGCCTTAATGTTCCCGCCGATCTTGCTTAAAATAAGCCCTGTTCCGCAACCGATATCAATAACAATATCATGGGCGTTGACCTGGCCCAAAAAGAATTCATAACGATAATTGAAAACATTTTTCGGATGAACATTGTACAGCCTGATCAGCGCCCGCTCAAAGAATCGGCGATCCAGCACCGTACGTATCCGGATATAAAACCTGAGCGCTTTTCTTAAAAGATATTTCTTATGGAAAACTATACCCGGCATGACTTCCCTTAAAGGCATAAGAACAAAATCTCTTGCCCACATCCTTGGATGAGGGATCGTCAGCCCCGGCATGTTAATGGCCTTGTTATCGTACAAGAGAATATCCACGTCGATCGTCCTCGGGCCATCGGCAACCGTTCGCACACGCCCCAGCGCAGCTTCGATCCCCAGGCAAACATTTAAGAGCTCTTGGGGAGAAAGGCACGTCTCTCCCTTTACCGCCGCATTAAGAAAAAGACCCTGCAGGGGGCCGCCCACAGGGTCTGTCCCGATAATCGATGATTGT
>JADFWS010000173.1 GCA_015234065.1 Candidatus Omnitrophota bacterium | reverse complement strand
GGAAATATTTTGTTGCTGTAGGGCGGTTTGTGCCGGAAAAAGGGTTTCATGATTTGATCAGTGCGTATGCGACGTTGAATACTAAAGGTTGGAAGCTGGCCATTGTGGGGGACGCTGACCATGAAGACAGCTACAGCCGCAAGTTAAGAGCACAGGCGGCTGTAGTTGAGGGTGTGGTGATGACCGGGTTCCAGTCCGGGGATGCTTTAAAAGAACTCTATTCCAATGCCGGAGTGTTCGTTCTACCGTCGTATTATGAGGGGTTACCCATTGTCCTTCTGGAAGCCTTAAGTTATGGGCTAAACTGTCTTGTTTCTGATATACCGGCCAACCGCGAGGTGCCGTTATCTCAGGAACGGTATGTCCGCCCCGGTAGTGTAAAAGAATGGGCGTTGAAGATGGTCTTTATGATGAACATTTCACTGACGGCAGATGCGCGTGCCGCTCAATTGAAGCTGATCCGTGACAATTATAACTGGCCGCTTATTGCGTCGAAAACAATGCAGGCATACAGTGAGTTCATGCCGCCGGCGATCGTTAATATTTGCGGTGTGAATATCCATAACTTGTTTTTCAGGGAGGTGCTTGAGCATATTGAAAAGAGCATCATTTTGAGGATGCCTGTTTCGGTGGTGACGCCCAATGTCGACCATATTGTTAAATTGCAAAATGACCTGGAGTTCAAGAAAGTTTATGAACGCGCCGCTTTAGTGCTGGTGGATGGGATGCCGATACTTTGGGCAGCCCGTTTTCTGGGAACGCCGCTGAGGGAGAAGGTTTCCGGGTCCGATCTATTCCCTAAGGTATGCGAAATGGCTTCCGCTAAAGGGTGGACGGTGTTCTTCATGGGTGGAAGGGAGGGTGCGGCGTCTAAAGCGGCAGAGACATTCCGTAAATCGTATCCGGGCATTAAAGTAGTGGGTACCTATTGTCCTCCGATGGGTTTTGAGAAAGATGAATTCGAGAATCAACGGATCGTAAAGATGATCAAGGAGAAAAGACCGGACATCCTTTTTGTTGGAGTGGGGGCGCCCAAGCAGGAAAAGTGGATCGACAAGTTTAAGGACCAATGCCAGGTTCCTGTATCTATCGGCGTGGGGGTCAGCTTTGAATTTGTGGCTGGCATTGTTAAGCGCGCGCCACTTTGGATGCAGAATGCCGGGCTAGAATGGTTTTGGAGGCTTATGATGGAGCCCCAGCGTCTTTGGCGGCGGTATTTGGTGGAAGATGCGGTCTTTTTTAGTTTGGTTCTGAATCAGAAACTCAGTTTTTTAAAAAATAGTAAGTCCGCTTTAAAGGTCCGCGCTATTTTGTACGTTGCTTTTATAATTTCCTTATTAACCATTTCAGTACTTTTGTTGCCTATAGAACGCCTGCAGTATTTATTTGTGCAGGATCATTTCTTTGATTACCAGCACATGATCTGTGCATTTATTGCGGCATTTTTCTTTTCATTGAAGTATTTAACTCCCAAGAACCGCAATGCATTCTTTTTATTATTATCGCTGGTAGCGTGTTATCTTTTTTTGGAAGAAGTATTCAAGCTATGGCTGGGGTTCCAGTTGACAGAGATGCGGAGGGTTTTTTACACGTTTTATATCCTGTATTTTATGATCATTCCGCTTTTCAACAGATATATTAAACAGGCTGCGGCATTCTTTCAAATGATCAGGCTACCTGTATCCCCAATATTGTTCGGGGTTCTAGCCTTCATTGATTTTGCTGTTCTTTGGGTCATGAATGGGCATCACATATGGTGGAGAGGCGTGATCTCCACTGAGTTTGCCGAGTCACAGTTTAATTTTTTGCTGATGAGTTTATCTATTTGGTTTTTCTTTGATTCCAATCAAGATGACCATTTAGCTTAATTAATTCATTTCTCAAAAGATCGCTCTGGATAGAGTTAAGTTAACAATGTTTCGATTCATGGGGACGCTGCGATGTTATTTAATTCATTTGAATTCTTTATATTCTTCCCTGTTGTAACGGTTTTATATTTTTCATTTCCGCACCGATATCGCTGGTTTATTCTTCTGGTATCGAGTTGTATCTTT
>JADFWS010000172.1 GCA_015234065.1 Candidatus Omnitrophota bacterium | reverse complement strand
AAAGAACACGCCGAGAAACTGGTCGCCGAAGGCAAGGCTTTTCGTGAGGGCACGGCGATCCTGCTTAAAGTTGAAAAAGGGCGCGATATTAAATTTGATGACATGATCCGCGGGTTGATCGTGTTTAATACTGACGAGATCAAGGACCAGGTCCTGATGAAATCCGACGGGTCTCCGGCGTACAGTTTCAGCTGTGTGGTCGACGATGCGCTGATGGGCATTACGCATGTCATTCGCGGAGAAGACCATATTTCCAATACGCCCAAGCAGATCGCGATGTATGAAGCGTGCGGGTTCAAGACGCCGAAGTTCGGGCATTTGCCGCTGATCATGGGTGCGGATGGGGCGAGGCTGTCCAAGCGTTTTGGCGCGACCGCGGTGAGCGATTATCGCAAGGCCGGGTATTTGCCAGAAGCGCTGGTTAATTATTTGATGTTGTTGGGCTGGGCGCCGGGCGGGGATCAGGAGATCATTGCCAAGGACGCCGCGGTTAAAAAGTTTTCGATTAAAAAGATCAACAAGACGGCGGCGCAATTTCATATTGAGAAATTGAATTGGGTGAATGCGCAGTATATCAAGGCGAGCGCGGTGCCGGTGTTGACTGACCTGTTAATTCCGTTCTTAAAAGAAGAGAAGCTGGTGGGAGAAACCTTTGATCGTGTGTGGCTTGAGACCGTGGTCGGGCTTTTCAAGAGCCGCATGGCGACACTGCGAGAATTTATTGACCGTGCCGGATTTTTATTTACGCACGATTTCAAATTAGCGGATGATGTGCGCGCGGCGCATTTAACAAAAGATATGTCTAAAGAATTTGCGTTGTTGGCCGAGCGTTTGAATGCGCTTGTTACGTTTGACATCGTATCCGCGGAAAAAACATTTCGGGAACTCGTGGCTGAGCTCGGGATCCAAAGCGGCGAGTTGGTGCATCCGGTGCGTGTGGCACTGACGGGCGATCATGTGGGGCCTGGGCTTTTTGAGACGATGGCGGTATTGGGTAAAGATCAGACGGTGATCCGGTTGCGGGCAGTTTTTGCGAAATAGGCAAGCGGGTTAAAATCCTTGCCAAAGAAGCTGTGTTTGTGTATAAATAATGCCTTCTTGACCGAAGATATAGATTATTGACCCGTTGTGTAATGGTAGCACGACAGCCTCTGGAGCTGTTTGTCTAGGTTCGACTCCTAGCGGGTCAGCTTTAAAAAAGGCGCATCGATAGATGCGCCTTTTTTTGTGACCCGCTAGGGGGAGAAAGAGCCCCGCTGGCTGCGACGAATAGAAGCAGCCTAAGGGCGGGGCGGATGGCCGACCCGAAGCGCCGTAGGCGCGGAGGGCGCCGACTCCTAGCGGGTCAGTTTTTTTAAAAGCCTCCTTTAAGGGGGCTTTTTTTGCAAGTCGCCAGGAGACGCTACAATTTAATGTCGCAACGAAAATAGTGTGTTCCGTTTATTTTTACTGCTAGGATATGGGAATGAAAAATGTTGAAGTAAGTGCCAGTATTTTATCGGCGGATTTTGGCAGGCTTGCCGAAGCAGTCGAGCTGTGTGAACAGAGCGGGGTGGACCGCATCCACATTGACGTGATGGACGGGCATTTTGTGCCGAATATCACGATCGGGCCTGTGGTTACGGCCGCGGTGCGCAAATATACGAAGCTTCCGATCGCAACGCATTTGATGATCGAGAATCCGGGTGATTATATTGATGCGTTTGCGGACGCGGGTGCGGATATTATTGCGATCCATGCCGAGTGTTACGGTGAACGCCGCGAGGGGTGCCGTTTGTACGGCCAGTACCCAAAAGAGATCGACCGGGTGGATGAGGCGGCATTGCGCCGGGATATTGAGCGTATTAAAGCGCGCGGCAAACAGCCAAGCCTGGTGATCAATCCCGGCACGCCCGAGAATGTTTTGTGGGGAGTTTTGCCGCTGGTGGACAGCGTTTTGGTGATGTCGGTCAATCCCGGGTTTTCCGGTCAAGCCTTCATCCCTGGCGCGCTGGATAAAATTAAAGCGATCCGCGACCGGTTTGACGGAGATATCGTGGTTGATGGCGGGGTGA
>JADFWS010000171.1 GCA_015234065.1 Candidatus Omnitrophota bacterium | reverse complement strand
ATTTGTAAGGCCTGAAACATCGTATGATGAGCTTGAAAAGCTCGTGGCGAACGCGGAAAAGGTTTTTCATCTGCTGAACATTCCGTACCGGATCCTTGAGCTGGCATCGGGAGATATCAGTTTTTCAGCGGCAAAATGTTATGACATTGAAGTGTATGCGCCCGGCCTTGACAAGTGGCTCGAAGCGTCGAGCTGTTCCAATTTCGAGGATTTTCAGGCACGCCGGGCGAATATCCGTTATAAGGGCAAAGATATGAAAAGGCCTGCCTTTGTGCATACGCTTAATGGTTCCGGAGTTGCCACGCCGCGGACGATGATCGCGATTTTAGAGAATTATCAGCGGGCAGACGGGTCGATCGCGGTGCCGGAAGCGCTTTGGCCGTATACGAACGGGTTAAAAGTCATTGCGAGGTAGAACATGAAGGATAAAATCCTGGTCGTGCTCAAGTTTATCTTTGCGCTTGCGCTCTTGCCGCTGGTGGTGGCTTCGACCCAGGCGGTGCAGATCGAAGTCGCTGCGTTTAATTCCGGGCTTCAGCATGCGCTCTTTTCAGGCTGTATTGCGTATGTGGCCCTGAAATTCTTTGTGTATGATTTCGGGCATTTTTATACGTTCGGCCAGAATATTCTGACGACCGCGTTCCAATTCCTGAAGCCTCTGGTGAATGTGGCGCCGTATGTCCTGCCGGTGTATACCATGCTGGTCCTTCTCGCGTACGGTGTTGTCATGCTCATGGGGAAAATGGGAACGTTTCAGCCGTTCTTTTTGTTCGCGCTCGCGTTTACATTTTCCATGCACATCATTTTGACCGCGCAGGACCTGTATAAAAAGGACTCTATTCCGGGAAAGTCGAATTATTTCTTCGGCATGGCGCTGGTGTATATCGCGGATGTTTTTTTTATGGCGCTCATGATGAATGGCATTATCGCCGGTTTTTCATTCGTTCATTTCTTTCAGACGCTCGCGCATGCGGCGGGTGACATTTACGGCATGATCTTTAAACAGCTGTTCCTGGGGCGTTAGCCCCGGCTGTTTTTAAAGACGGAGACGGCCTGATGACCAAAATTTTCGGTGTGCTGCTTCGTCTGGTGCTTGGCACAATCCTTTTTGCCGGCAGTCAGTCCGTTGTTTTTGCCGCGCCTGCGGTTTCCAAACATATCCTCTATATCAATTCCTACCATAAAGGCTATCCGTGGTCTGACGATCTTATGAACGGGATGGATGCGGGTTTTGCGCGTTCCGGCCTGGACATCGAAATGTATACGCGTTTTATGGATATGAAACGCCTCTCGGGTGATGATTATTACGTTGAAAAGCTCAAGGAGGAATACAAGGCGGGGTTCAGAAAAGAGCATTTTGATCTGATCCTTGTTTCGGATAATGACGCGTTTGACTTTATCCGGAAATATCGTCAGGAACTTTTTCCAGGTGTCGGCGTGGTGTTTTCCGGGATCAATGATTTTGAAGATTCGATGATGGTTGGACAGGAAAACATGACCGGGGTAGTCGAGGATACGGACTACGAAGACACCATTCGTTTGGCGCAGAAACTTTTTCCTAAAGTGCGCACGATCGTTATTGTGACGGACGAGACAACCACGGGCCGAGCGCATTGGCTGGAAATACAGAAGATCCTGCCGCACTTCGGGGGGCATCTGGATTTTAGGAAGCTTTCGCTGGGGGATTTTACGCTCGATGGGTTGGTAAAGAGACTGGCCGCACTGCAGGATGACAGCGCCGTGCTCCTATTGTCTCACTTTAAAGATAAGGATGGCCGTGCCTATTCCATGAAGCAAAGTGTCCGTGCGATCTCTCAACGGGCGGCTGTCCCGTGTTTTGTCGTCAACAGTTCACGGTTGGGCTATGGCCCATTGGGCGGTAAAGTAACGAGCGGATATTATCAGGGCGAGGCTATGTCCGACATGGCGGTACGGATATTGCACGGAACAGATATACGCAGCATCCCCATTTTGCGAATCAGCCCCAACAAATATATGTTTGATTCTTATGTGTTGAGGCATTTTCATGTTCCTGAAAACGCGCTTCCGGCGAACAGTATTGTTATGAACACGTCGAGAACAT
>JADFWS010000170.1 GCA_015234065.1 Candidatus Omnitrophota bacterium | reverse complement strand
CGATCAGCTCGCCCAGGTACTGAGCCAGCGGTTCAGGGCGCGTGCCGCCGAAGCCGGGATTCACCGTCGCGTGCATTAATTCCAGGCGGATGGCCGTGCCTTTAAGCGCCGCCTCCAGCAAACGCCCGCCGGAACCGTACATGACATCCTGAATGACCTTGAACCTTGCCGTCTTGATCTTTCTTAAATTCACATACGCGCGGATAAACTTCAGGTAATCTCTTTTGAAATCCAGAACTTTGATCTTGCCTTCAGCCACGGCCTTCTTGTAATCAAGTGCAATAACCGCTTCAAGACCGAGATAACCTTCGACAGCGTCAGTGATATTCTTCCCCGCGCCGCCGCCTTCAGCGGTCTTGATCTTAAATCCGTTATACTCCGGCGGATTATGGCTCGCTGTAATCACTACACCGGCCACACACTTGTGCTCGCGCGCCGCAAGACTAAGCGCGGGCGTTGGCAACGATGCGCTCGAGAGCAAAACCTCGATGCCGTTAGCTGCTAAAACAGAAGATACAGTCTCGGAGAAGTCTTTAGACAAAAAGCGATTGTCGTAACCGACCGCCAAACGCAGCGGCTCACCGGCGATCCTTTTCGCGTCTCTTTTCACCCACACGGCCAATGCCTGGGACAAAATGGCCACATTCTCAAATGTAAACGTATCCGCGATGATCGCACGCCAGCCGTCGGTTCCGAATTTAATGACATCCTTTGGGTTTTTACACATATCATTACCTTTCTGAATAATTCTGCGATCCCTCGGACTTCGTCCTCGGGATGACCGTTTATTATAAATGATGCCGTTTAATATAACTTAAAACTGCATCCGGAACAAGGAACTGGATCGATTTTCCGGATAAAATGCGTTTGCGAATTTCGGTCGACGACATTTCAATTCCGTTCATCGTGACCGCGTGATACTTAAGCTTCTCGTTACCGCGCGGATAGCCCGGACGGTTGACTGAGACAAACGAACACATGGATTTCAGAATATCCACATCTTTCCAGGTATCCAGCTGCGTGATCGCATCCCCGCCGACAATAAAATACAACTTGTCCGCGGAATCGGACAACTCCCGAAAATGCCGCACGGTATCCACGGAATACGATTTGCCGCCCTTGCTGATCTCGAAATCCGATACCTCAAATTCATGAATACCCTTAATGGCAGTAAGGATCATCTTCAAGCGGTCCGGCGCAGTAAACAGTGTGGCAGCCTTCTTGTGCGGAGGCACGCAGGATGGGATAAAAATAACCTTATCCAGCCCCATCTGCTCCATCGCAGCGCGCGCCATCAACAAATGCCCCAAGTGAACCGGATCAAACGTTCCGCCGAAAAGTCCGATCTTTTTCATCCGCGGACCTGCCCATTACCGTAGATCTGATATTTATACGACGTTAATCCTTCCAAACCCATCGGGCCACGCACATGGATCTTATCGGTTGAAATGCCGACCTCGGCGCCCAGACCAAACTCGTAGCCGTCGGTAAAACGCGTCGAAGCGTTCACATAAACGCAAGCGGCATCGACCCCTGTTAGGAACACACCCGCTTCCTTTTCATCTTTCGTGACGATCGCATCCGAATGCCTGGAACCGAACTTATTGATATGTTCGACCGCCTCGTCGACACCCCGCACGACTTTAACCGTCAGGATAAGATCCAAATATTCTTCATACCAATCCTGCGCGACAGCTTTTTTCATATCGTCAACGATCCGGCGCGCCGCATCATCGCCGCGCAGCTCAACTCCAGCCGCCCGCAAACGCCTGGCCACCGCCGGCAGGAACTTCCCGGCGATCTTTTCATCAACCAGCATCTTTTCCATCGCATTGCAAACACCTGGGCGCTGCACCTTGGCATTAAAACAAATCTCCTCGGCCATTTCAAGATCAGCTTTGGCACTTACGTACACATGGCATACACCCTTGTAATGCTTAACCACCGGGATCAGGGAGTTCTCGGCCACGAAACGGATCAGGCTTTCGCCGCCGCGGGGAACAATAATATCGATCAGGCCATCAAGCTGCAATAATTCAACCACGCCTGACACTGCTCCCATGTTTTGTTTGTAGTCATCAGACAGGTATTTGAACACCGAGGCTTTACCAATC
>JADFWS010000016.1 GCA_015234065.1 Candidatus Omnitrophota bacterium | reverse complement strand
CCCCAAGATCAACAAGCATTGCCCCGTCGGAAATGTGCCTCCGGTCCAACAGCGCGTCCGCCAGCACCTGACCGGTAAAGAACACTTTGTCAACCTCAAAACCTGCCTGCCTGACCGCTTTCATGATATTACGCAGTTTCGTGGCATTCACGACCACGATCATGACCTCGACCTCGAGCTTGCGGCCATATAGCCCGACCGGATTGAGCGCGATATTGACATCATCCACCTTGAATGTGCGCACAAAATCATGGATCACTTCTTCTTCAAGGCGAGCTCCCAGAAGGCGCGCCTGATGCCTGGCCTCCCGGACATCGGCGGGCGTAATAACCTTGTTCCCGCGCTCAACAAGCGGAATGACTGCCCGCGATATGCGCGTTTCCACCAGGTCTCCGCCGACACCAAGGAATACGTCCCGAAAACGCACTTGTGATTTCTTGATCAGCGCGTTTAGCGTAGACGATATCGAAGATGAGAACTCGGCAATATCATTGACCGCCCCGTCCTTGAACCCGCGAGTCTCCGCCTCGCTCACGGCCACAAGCTGAATGCTGTCCTTGTTCTCCACATGCCCCAGGCAGGCCTTGACCGAACGCGCACCGATATCCAGGCCGCAAAAATAACGCTCTTTAACGAACAGATCCACGAAGGTGCGGATGTTCATGGCTTTTTACCCATTTTCTTTCTGCCGATCACCGGCTCGTCAAAACGCAGATCAATATATTTGACTTCAAGGAGGTCCAGGTCATTCCTGCCAAGCATGTGCGCCAGGGGCTTTAAACGCTCGACGGACTTTTCTTTATCCATGATCACTTCGTAGGATATCTTTTCCAACCCAAACATCAGCACAACGTGTGCAGGATCCGTGACATCAACACTTTTAAATCCAGCTTTGGACAAAACCGCATCCGCCCGGATGAACCCTACAATGTCGATCCCGGTCACGACATGCTCATCCAAAACCTTGTCGCCGGGAAATGTTTTCTGGCTCTGAAGCCCTTTAATGATCGGCAACGGCTCCGCGTCTTTTGCCGGAAACCCAATGATACAGGCATTGCGGTCTATCTGGATATTCCGCCCGGCAAATGCCGCCAGCGCAAATGCCTCCCGGCGCTGGGCCGTTACCGAAATAGCATCCGGCGGGCGCCTGAGCACCTGAAGGTCTGAAAACTGCGGGTATTTAGCTCTTATTTTAGCCTCTACCCGGTCAAGGTCCACCCGAAAAATATTCTGGCCTTTTAACCTTGCCAATTCAGGAATATCAATAGGCTTGATGTTATCCCCCACCTCAATATCCTTGACCGTAAAGAACGGCGCATGCGTCAAATAGCCGGAAACGCCCTGAACAATAAAGAAGAGCGCAAGGAAGACAATAATAAAGAGTCCGGCATTACGGACAACGTCACCCGTGATGGGTAACGGATTCTGTTTTCTTTTTGCCATACGCCATATCAAGAAGCGTTAAACACAGTTGCTGGAAATCAAGCCCCGCGGCCTTTGCCGCTTTCGGAAGCAAACTCGTCGCTGTAAAACCCGGGATCGTATTGATCTCTAAAACATACGGCACGCCCGTGGCATTCAGCAAAATATCGACCCGGCCAAAACCATCACAGCCTACGGCTTGATAGGCCTTGAGCGCCTCCTGCTGAACCCGCACAACTTCCGAAGGGGTCAAGGTGGCCGGCACCAGGTATTCCGTTGTCTTGTCTTTATACTTGGCCTGAAAATCAAAAAAGGAATGTTCTTTCTGGGCTCGGATCTCAACCACCGGAAGCGGCTTTTGCCCGAGGATCCCGACGGTCAGTTCCCGGCCATCCACAAACTCCTGAACTACAATATCCTGGCCATACTGGACCGCATTATCCAACGCTGACGCAAGCTCCCCGGCGTCACGCGCAATACTGATGCCGATGCTCGACCCTTCACACGCCGGCTTTACCACAACAGGAAACCCGCCGATCGACTGCGCGAGCGCCTCAAGATCGGCCTTGCCGTTCCCTCGTAACACCGCAGTGCGCGGCGTCCGGACATTTTTTTCCTCAAAGACCCGCTGCGTCAGGCATTTGTTGAAAGCCGTATGACTTGCCGCCGGGCCGCAGCCCTGATACGGAATATCCAGGCCGTCGAGGATCGCCTGCAGGGTCCCGTCTTCGCCAAAACGCCCGTGAAGCGCGATAAAAGCGACCTCGATCCCTTCATTCTTTAAAAGCGCCTTAACTTCTTGCGGGTCTTCTGTCGTCAGGTCTAGCGCCTTCACATGACAACCTGCCTCTGTAAGCGCTTTTAACACCGCCGCACCGGACCGTAACGACACTTCCCTCTCCGACGAACACCCGCCCATGAGGACACCAACCATGCCCATATCCCTGCCATAAGATGGCGCGGTCACGCGCGCACGCTCTTCGATCCGGCGCACCAGCTCATCCGACAAATTAGTTACGTCCCCGGCGCCGAGCGTCAGGACCATATCTCCCGGCTGAACGATCGACAGCAGATAATCCACGATCTCTTCCTTGCGCATATAGAACAGATTCTTCGGCCTTTTGGCACGTACCCGTTCGAGCACAAGCTCGGTCGTAATGCCGTCGATCGGCTTTTCGCTCGCCGCGTAAATATCCGTGAGGATCAGGTAATCCGCCAGATTAAAACACTCTGCAAATTCATTGATCAGAAACTTGGTGCGCGTAAAACGATGCGGCTGAAAGACCGTGATCAGCCGTTTACGGTCCAGCGTTTTTGCCGTCTGAAGAGTTGCCGCGATCTCGGTCGGATGATGGCCATAATCATCGATCACCAGCACTCCGCCGGCTTCGCCTTTCTTCTCAAAACGGCGCTTAACCCCTTTAAAGGCCTTAAGCGTTGCCTGAATGGTATCAACCCCGATCTTTAATTCGTACCCGAGCGCCACAATAGAAAGCGAATTCAGGACATTATGCTTGCCAGGGATCCCCAGTGCGAACCTGCCAAAAAATTCTTCGCCATGATAACAATCATATGACGCGCCGACAGCATCCAGCTGAATATTGCGTGCGGTCCAATCATTCCCATCCCCAAAGCCATAGGTTGTAAAATGACGCCCGCTGGCTTTGGCGATCTCGAGCAGGACCTTGTCGTCCCCGCAGGCGATCACAAGGCCGCCCGGAACCGTGCGGTCAACAAACTTTACATAGGCTTCCTTGATCTTTTCAAAAGTCCCGTAAAAATCCACATGTTCAAAATCAATATTCGTAATGATCGAAAAGTGCGGCGAGAAATACAAGAACGACCCGTCGCTTTCGTCCACTTCAGCCACAATATGACGGCCTATCCCGAGATTCGCATTGTAATCCCCCTGATTCACGATCCCGCCGATCGCGGTCGTGGGCTTGAGCCCCGCATTGATCAAAAGCAATGCCGCCATCGACGACGTGGTCGTTTTTCCGTGAGCACCCGCGCACGTGATCCCGACCTCTTTATTAACAAGCTGTGCCAGAAGCTCGGCCCGGCGCAGCATCGGCATATGCTGACTGATCGCCTGAAACATTTCCGGATTATCCGTTTTGATCGCAGAAGAATAGACCACACAATCCGCGCCTTCAAGATTGCGGATATCGTGCCCGATATATACTTTGGCGCCTTTATCGCGCAACTGGCGCGTCAGTTCGCCTTCCTTCACATCAGAACCACTCACCGAGTACCCCTTGGCCAGCATAAGAAGCGCAAGGTTCCCCATGCCCATTCCACCGATACCAATGAAATGGTACTGTTTGAAATCCTTCTTAACAGATCTTTTCGTTGTCTTTTTCATAGTTGCAGGTATTTCCTCCAGGCCTTCTCCAGATCTGAAACTGTCCTTAATTCCATATACGCCTTGGGCAACGCCCATTCAAACGGCGTCCCTTTATTTAATTCCCGGCATAACCGGTCAAACCGGTATGTTTCATAACGATGCAGCAAAAACCCGACAAGGCTCGCGGCTTCCTCGTAAAAAAGCTGAACAGCCGAGACCCCTGTGGCATTCGTCAACTTCATACTCCCCAGCTCTTCAAGAGAAATGAACTTTCCCTCTCGGGCTGCCTGCCGGACCGCATCATCCGCCCCGAGCCGTTGGCCTTTTTCAAGATACATGGCAACACCCTCGTCGAGCCAAAGCGGGATATTGTTGTCCATCCCGATTGCTTCGTGAAAAATAATATGCCCCAATTCATGAGGCAGGACCGAATCAAAGAACCCCTGCGCCATGGGGAACGTCATGATCTCGCGCTGATCGATCCGCGCCGTTCCGGCAGACCATTCCATATTGGAACCCTTATAATCTTCCGGCCCGTCGAACACATAGATCTTGGGGCGGTTCTGCCAAGTCCAGCTTTTATAGCGCGTAAACCCCAGGGTCGTCATGGTATCGTGATAATTCTGCTCGGCCGATGCCACTACGCTATCGACAAAAGCCTTGGGACAATGCTTAAAAAAGACCTGAAAATGCGCACTCTTCACCTCATGCCACGGCACTTCCGCCGCCATAAGGCTCGTCGGAAGGCAACAACAACACATGAAGAACACAATAAGGCTATTCATCCGCTAAACGCACAATATCTCCGGCGAGACGTACCGCCGGGTCCGCGGGAAAATCGTCCTTTAAAGCCTGTATTACGCTGTCCCTGGAGATCGTCGAGTTAAGTACCATAAAAATCTTATCTCTCAAAACAGGGGCACTCAAGTCTTTTTCAAGAATTATTACTCCCGCCTGTTTTTGTTCAAGAACGCGCGCGTTCGCGGCCTGATGGTTCTGCGCACCCGGATACGGAATAAAAACCGCCGGAATGCCGATATGCGCGATCTCTGTTATGGTTCCGGCGCCGGAACGGGCAATCACCATATCCGCTGCCGCATACGCTGTTTCGATCGTATCAATGAATTCACGCACATAGGCACGAACACCGAGCCGGGCATATTCCTTCTGGCACAGCTCAAGGCCGGTTGCGCCTGTGGCATGGATCACCTGAAACGGCCCTTCTTTGACGAGCAGCTCCATGGCCTTAAGAAAAACCTCATTGATCTTCCGGCTTCCCTGGCTGCCGCCGAAAACAAGGATCGTTTTCTTTGAAGCCTCAAGGCCAAAATGCCGCAGCGCCGCATCTTTATCTTCGGATATGTCCAGGCGTCGAAAAGGCGTCCCGGTAAAAACCGTCTTTTGAGCCGGGAATGCCGACATGGCATCCTTAAATCCAACGGCGATCCGGCGGACAAACATGGCGAGCGCCTTATTCGCCTCTCCCGGCATCACATTCTGCTCGTGGATCATGGCCTTACGCCCGAGGATACAGGCCATCAATACCGTCGGAAATGAACTGTATCCGCCAAAACCTATGACCACATCAGGCTTGAAGACCACCACGTCGCGGGCACAGGCCCAAAAGGCCTTGATGAGCGTTCCGAGCGCCATAAGCATTTCCAAAGGGCTTTTAGAAACAAAACCTTTCGCGCGAATGATCAGGTATTCAAACCCGGACGCGCAAAGCTTTGCCTTGGCAGGGCCAAGCACGCCGATAAAACGCACAGCACATCCCCGCCGGCGAAGTTCTTCCGCCGTAACCAGTGCGGGATAAATGTGCCCGCCAGTGCCGCCTGTTGCGATCAATATCTTTTTCATCCGCCCACATCCTGTGTCCGTGACACGTTCAGGATAAGCCCGATCACGGCCATATTAAAAATAAGCGCCGAGCCGCCGTAACTGATGAACGGCAAGGGCAACCCTTTTGTCGGCAGCGCGCCAATGCTGACACCAATGTTCACCGCCGCCTGAATGCCGATCATCACAAGGATACCGATACAAATGAAATAGCCGAACGGGTCGCTCGTGTTCTTAAGAATGCGTATTCCCTGCCAGATGAGAAGAACGAACAAGGCCACGACCGCAATAGCCCCCAGAAATCCAAGTTCTTCGCCGATGATCGAAAAAATAAAATCTGTGTGCGCCGCCGGAAGGTAAAAAAGTTTTTGAACGCTCTTTCCCAAACCAACACCCCAGAATCCGCCCGAACCCAACGCCATCTGCGATTGCGACAGTTGAAACCCCGCGCCTTGAGCGTCTTCCCAGGGATTCATGAACGCCACGACGCGCCTCAGGCGATACGGCGCGCTGATCACGAGAAATATAATAACCGGCAAAGCCATTAAAAATATCGACACCAGATAGCTCGTCCGGCCGCCGGCCACAAAGAACATGGCCAGCGTAATAATGAACACGAGCACGGTATTCCCCATGTCCGGCTGTTTAATAATGAGCGCACACATAAGCGCCATCACGGTCATGACAGGTACAAAACCCTGTTTGAACGAACGGACCATGCCCTTTTTTCGGGAAAAGAAATCCGCAAGATAAATAATAAGCGCAACTTTGGCAAATTCCGACGGCTGAAAATTGATCGGGCCGAAACTGAACCAGCGTCTGGCTCCCGATGATATCTTTCCGATACCCGGAACAAGCACCAGCACCAGCAGTAAAAACGCTAGCCCAAGGATCAGTCTGGCATGCTTTTGGATCAACCGGTAATCCACGGTCATGACCGCAAACATCACAACCGATCCGATGACCAAAAACATCAAATGCCGTGTTAAAAAGAACGCGCCATTTTTCATGACCTCCAACGCATAAACACAGCTTGAGCTGTAGATCATGACCACCCCAAGGCACAAGAGGATCATAAAGGTCATAAAAAAGGAAACACGGATGTCGCGCATATTCATAACCTCGTCGATCCCCGGGGATCTTACATTTTCCCTACTATTTCTTTAAATTTTCTTCCGCGTTCTTCAAAATTCTTGAACATATCAAAGCTCGCCGTCATAGGCGACAAAAGAATGCTTTCACCCGCATGCGCGATCTTCCGGGCATGCACAACAGCTTCTTCGAGGCCGCCGGAAATCACATCTACCGGCACCACAGGGCCAAAAGTATCCTTTAATTGATCCTTGATAACCCCGATCGCCACCATCACCCGCACCTTACTTTTGACAAGATCACGCAAGGGGGTGTAATCCATATGCTTGTCCGACCCGCCCGCGATCATGACCACCGGCTTATCCATCCGCTGCAACGCCCAGCGCCCGGCCTCAACCGTTGTTGATTTGGAATCATTGATATACTGCACTCCGTCCAGAACGCGCACTTTTTCAAGGCGGTGTTCAACACCCGGGAAATCATCGAATACTTTTTGTGCCACCGCATCGGCAATGCCGAGCGCGCGCGCAACTTCAAGAACCGCAAGATGATTCGGGTTCTCGCCTTCTTCCTCGGGCGTAAAAAACCGGACTTTAGAGCGTATATCTTTTGTTGCCTTCAGGGCCCACTCATCTTTCGCGTTCAGAACCGCAACATCGCCGGGTTTCTGATTCATGAACAGGCGTTTTTTAGCTTCAAAATACTCCTGCATATTCGCGTGCCGGTCAAGATGGTTCTGACTGAAATTCAGCAACACGGCAATAGCCGGACGAAATGTATCAATCAATTCCAACTGGAAAGAGCTGATCTCGACCACAAAAAAATCCACGTCTGTCCGGCGAACATGTTCGGCGTACGGCGTTCCCACATTCCCGCACAGGCATGCGCTTTTCCCTGACGCTTCGATCACACGCGTGATCAGATTCACGGTCGTGGTCTTCCCATTCGACCCTGTTACAGCAATGACCGGCTTCCTACACTGCCGCCAGGCAAATTCGATCTCACCCATAACCGGAATGCCTTTTACCCTGGCCCATTCCAACGGCTCCGCCATCCGCCAGACGCCAGGGCTTGCGACCACAAGATCGCTTGCTTCAATGAACGCGCGCGTATGCCCTCCGGCCTCGACTTCGACGGCCGCTCGATCAGCCAACATTGCCAGCGCCTGCTCGATCTCAACCAACGGCCGCGCATCCGATATCTTCGGCCGTGCGCCAAGCGCCAAAGCAAGGTTCGCGGCCGCGATCCCGCTCTTGGCAGCGCCGATGATACAAATTCTTTTGTTGCGCACGTCCATACGCATTATCTCATCTTCAGTGTTGTTAACGTCACGAGCGCGAGAATGATCCCCACGATCCAAAAGCGGATCACGATCTTAGACTCCCGCCAATTCAATTTCTGCAAATGGTGATGATACGGAGAACACAGGAATATGCGTTTCCCTCGGAGCTTGAACGACGCCACCTGAATAATGACCGACAGTGCTTCCCACACAAAAACACCGCCCACAAGCCCGAGCAGAAGTTCTTTCTTAATGAAAACCGCAATAATGCCAAGAGTTCCGCCAAGAGCCAAAGCCCCCACATCCCCCATAAAAACCGTGGCCGGATGCGCGTTGAACCATAAAAATCCAAGGCTGGCCCCGACGATCGCTGTACAAAAGATCGTCAGTTCACCGGCGCCCGGAATGTAGGGGATCAAAAGATATTTACTGAAATTAATATGCCCTGTCACATAACACAGGATCGCCAGGGTAAGCGCCACCAGCAGCGTACACCCGATCGCCAGGCCATCGAGCCCGTCGGTCAGGTTGACCGCATTCGACGTTCCCACGACGATCAACATGACAAAAAGCATATAAAACGCGCCCAAATTGATCGCCGCGTGTTTAATGAACGGCACATCCAATGCCGTCGAAATATCCAGGTACGCATACAGATAAAAACTCACCAGCCCGGCGAGCAAAAGCTGCCAGAGGATCTTTGTCCGTGAACTCATCCCGTTCTTGCATATTCCAGTGATCTTCATGTAATCATCCGCAAAACCGACAACCGCCAGCCATATCATCGTAAACAGCGTCAGCAGAATATACGGATTGGAAAGATCGGACCACAGGAGGACCGAAACAACGATACTGCCGATGATCAAAAGCCCGCCCATGGTCGGCGTCCCATGCTTGACCTTGAGCTCCTCACCGAGGATCGCCTCGCGCCCGCCCCCCAGAACCGGTTTCTCACCAAAATTCCATTCCTTGAGCTTACGGATGAACCACGGGCCGATCACCACCGCGATCAAGAATGTCGTGACCGCCGCCATACCCGCGCGGAACGTGATGTACTTAAAAATATTCAGCGGGAAAAACTCAAACCGAAATTGTGACAGGAAATAAAACATGTTTTACCCCTTTAATGATGACAGAATATCTTCAACAATTTTTTCCATCCGCATCCCGCGGGACCCTTTTACCAGGACCACATCATACGGACGGGTCTCTTTTTGAATGAACGCTGACAGCGTGTCTTTATCTTTAAAATGCCGATGCACGACCTTCGGGTTTTTCTGCCGCGCCGCATCGCCAAGAACGCGGGCCAGGCTTCCGCAGGTCAGCAGCATATCCACGCCCTGATCCGCAGCAAAAACGCCGACATCCGCATGCAATGGCTCCGCCGATGAACCAAGCTCCAGCATGTCGGCGGCGATCAGGATCGCCCGGCCTTTCCCTTTCAAAACTTTGAGCGTCAGGACGGAATTACGGAATGACACAGGATTCGCATTGTATGTATCATCAATGACCGTAACCCTCCCGACCCGGTGAAATACCTGCCGGCCCTTGGGCGAACGGAAGCGCCGCACGCCGCGGCCAATATCCGCCTTTAAGACTTTTAACACAAGGCCGCACGCGATGGCCGCGAGGGCATTATAAATATTCCCCCAGACAGGGCCATTGAGCACCATTGGCTCACGGCCCACAGAAAACGCGATCTTGCGCGCATCTACAGCAATATTCTTTGCCGCAACATCCGCTTTCTTCACGATCCCGTAGCTGATCTGTTTTTGCGTCAGTTTACGCTTTAACAGGCCTGCCAAGAAAATATCATCCGCATTGGCGATCACAACACCATCCCGCGGCAAACCCTCAAGCAGCGTCACCTTCTCTTGAAAAACCCCCTCGGGCGTGCCCAAGCCTTCCAGGTGCGACGGCCCGACATTGGTAAAAACCGCGATCGTCGGACAACAAATTTCCGCCAGCCAGCGGATCTCACCGGGATGATTCGTCCCGGCCTCGATCACCGCGACATCGTGCGACGTTTTAAGCTTGAGAAGCGTCATCGGAACGCCGATATGATTATTTTCCGTACCCTTGTTATATAAAACCGTGTATGTCGTTTTGAGCACAGACGCGATCATTTCTTTCGTCGTTGTTTTACCGCAACTGCCCGTGATCGCAATGACCGGGACCTTGAATCTCCGGCGATAATGCCGGGCAATATACCCGAGCGCCTTCACGGTGTCTTTCACCTCAATAACCGCAACGCCTTCGGGCACAGCACAACCCGGGCGTGACACCAGCACCGCCGACGCGCCCGAAGCTACCGCGTTGGCAATGAAATCATGCCCGTCGAACGTATCCCCCTTGATCGCGATAAAAAGCTCATTTTTCCTGACCGCACGGGTATCCGTGCACACCCCTCTCACGCGAAGGGTTTTTCGGCCTGTGCGCAATATTCCGTCAGTCGCATCGAGGATTTCCATGATCGTCAACATTATTTCCTGACAAACCTTTCCACAATATCCCGTTCCACGAAGTCAATGGTCCGGTCTTTCAACACCTGATACGTTTCATGCCCCTTACCGGCGAGAAGGACAATATCTCCGATCTCGGCGATCGTCAGGGCCCGCTCGATCGCCGCCTGCCGGTCCACAACACACTCATAACTCTTTTTTGTAAAACCCGGAATAACCTCGTCGATAATGGACTGCGGGTCTTCGCTGCGCGGGTTGTCCGACGTAATGATCGCATGGTCTGCCAGGTCACACGCCACTTTCCCCATCCTCGGGCGCTTGGTACGGTCCCGGTCTCCGCCGCATCCGAACACAACAATGAGTTTCTTATGCCGCACAGCCTGAAGCCCTTCGAGCACATTTTTAAGCCCATCATCCGTATGCGCATAATCGATAAAAATAAAAAAGTCCTGCCCTGCCTCCACGCGTTCGAGCCTTCCCGGGACACACGGCAAACATTCAATGCCCTGCCGGATCGTTTCCGGCGGGATCCCGTCCGCAAGCGCCGCGGCAAATGCCGCAAGGATGTTATAGACATTATGAAGGCCGATAAACGATGTTTCGATCCGGATCTTGCTCTCAAAGAACTCAATGGTGAATGTTGTGCCTTTAAGGCCGATAGCTTCGATGACCCCGCGCACATCGGCCGCCGCATGCACCGCATAGGTCAAGACGCGCGCCTGTGTAAGCGACGGCAATGTTCGCCCATACGCATCATCCACATTCACAACCGCCCAGGCATGAGGATCAAGCTTTGTAAAAAGCGCAGCCTTTGCCGCAAAATATGCGTCCATGGTCCTGTGATAATCCAGATGGTCGCCGGTCAAATTCGTAAAGATACCGCCGCGAAAATCGGCGCCGCTGACCCGCGCCTGATGCAACGCATGGGATGACGCCTCGATGACCGCGTACGGCACTCCCCGGTCCACCAATTCTTTTAAAAATATCTGATTATCCAAAAATCCGGGGGTTGTATTTTTCGACGGAATAACGTGCCCCTGAACCCTGTAATTCACGGTGCCAATGACGCCACTGCTCCGGCCCGCCGCCTTCAGGATCGACTCCAGAAGATAGGTGATCGTGGTTTTCCCATTCGTCCCGGTAACCCCGATGATCCGGACCTTCGACGCCGGATGCCCGTAAAATTCCCGGGCAACTTCCTCAAACGCAGCTCTCGGGTCTGGCACGCCCACAAAGAAAACATTCGGATACCGCATGGCCCATGTCAACAGGCTGTTCGCCGCCACCATAACAACCCGCGCGCCTTTCTCAACAGCCGCCGGAATGAAATCCTCCCCCTTGGCCGCCGGACCGGAAAGCGCGGCAAACAGGCTTCCCGGCGTAACCCTGCGCGAATCATCCCACACACCGGGAATATCATATTCGCCCAGCTCTGCCGGGATCGGGCCGTTAAACACATTTTTCATCAGATCTTTTAAATGCATTCTCACTGCCCCTTTTTGGTGGCAAGGTATCGCAGCGAATCTTCAACGATCTCTTTAAATACAGGCGCAGACACCAGGCCGCCATAATAGATCGGATGCGGCTCATCCACACTCACCACGATCGCCAGCTTTGGGTCTTCAACGGGAGCAAACCCGATAAATGACGCCACAAACTTGCTATGCGAATATCCGCCGGCCTCAACTTTTTGCGCAGTGCCGGTCTTACCGCCGGCCGTAATATCCTTCATCTTGGCCGCCGTCGCAGTTCCTTCATCCACAACGCCCTGCAAAATAGGCTTAAGCCTGCGCGCCGTTTCTTTGCTGATCACCTGGCCCACCACTTGCGGCTGGAACGACGCGATCACGCCACCCTTTTCATCACGGATCGATTTGATGTAATACGGCTTCATATACGTACCATCATTCGCCACGGCTCCGATCATGCCCAACAGTTGCGGCGGCGTGACCGTTACTTCCTGCCCGATCGGGATCGCGCCGATCGACGTCTTTGACCACTTCGACACCGGCTTAAGCATTCCGTTCACCTCGCCGACCATACCGATATTCGTCTTCATCCCGAACCTGAACCGGCGCGCATATTCATACACCTTATCCGCCCCGAGCTTTTGCGCGATCTTGGTAAACCCGATATTACTCGAATACTCAACGACTTTGCGAAAGGTCAAATTTCCGTGCGGCTCATGGTCCTTCAAATAATGTGTCGCCACCCAGTATTTGCCGTTCTCACAAAAAATAACATCATCTTCATTGAATGCCTTTTCCTCGAGCGCCGCAGATGCGGTCACGATCTTGAACACAGATCCCGGCTCATACACAAATGCCACGGCCCGGTTCGTTTTTGATTCGATCGGCGTCGCATCCGGCTTGGCCGGTGAAAATGTCGGACGGTTCGCAAAGGCCAGGATTTCACCGGTCTTGGGATCCATGACAATGACCGTAGCGCCTTTGGCATGATATTTGGTATACGCCTTATCCAGCGCTTTTTCGGCAATGAACTGGATTGTTTCATCGATCGTGAGGACCACATCATACCCGTCACGCGCCGGCACAAAATCCTTCTCGATCAGAAGATCCCTCTGACGCGCATCACGCAAAAACTGCGCCATCCCCTTTTCACCGCGGAGATATTTGTCATATTCAAGCTCCACGCCCTGAAGCCCGATATTGTCGATATTCGCAAACCCGATCACATGGGCGGCCATTTCACCGCTCGGATAAAACCGCTTGCTTTCCCGGACAAACCCCGCACCCCGAAGCTTCATGGCATTAATTTTTTCATACACGTCCTGCGGGACTTTCCGTGCCAGCCAGACAAAATGTTTCGGCTTTTCCATAAGCGTGGCCAAACCGCCCACCGATACGCCCAAAACCGGCGCTACAGATTCTGCCACCCTGCTTTTCTGATCTTCGGTCATGGACTTAGGGTTAACATACAAGGAATACGCCCCCACATTCAGCGCGAGCGCACGCATATCCCGGTCATAGATCGTGCCCCGGCGCGGCTCAAGCTCGACCACATGGTTATGCTGCTTCTCTGCTTTCTCCGCCAGATAATCTGCGCGAAAAACCTGGATCAACGCGAGCTTGATAGAGAAAAGGCATAAAAGGAAAAGGATGATAAAGAATAGGACGCCAACACGTGTGGGATGCCGTTGGGAGTGCACGGGGTATAATTCTTTTAATGGTTATCGTTATATGAATTAATTCTAAATTCTTTACACCTGAAGAAAAGCAAAAAAACAAAAATCTTTGGACCTTCCGGCACGGGGCCGGACCGGGTCAATTATGTGCTGGCGCAAACGCTAACACGATCCTGGACAGTATCCCGGGTTTCGTATCCACATTACCGGCCGCGAGGCTCGCGATCGCACGGCTGGACCCGGCCTCAACCTCCACCACCCGCTGACGGCTGGCAAATTGATAGGTCTTATCCTGCACTAAAAGTTTCTGACCAAGATTATCCGAAGATTTGAGACGGAGGATGTCGTTATGGACCTGCGCATTCGCTTCACTTAACTTGTCGATCTTCTGCTCATTCGCCTTGCCCTTATACGCATAGGTGTATATTTTCATCTGGAGGTTGATATACAAGACCGCCATGAGTGTCACAATGCCCATCACTTTTAAGAACGCTCCGATCCTCATGCTATCCTTTCAATGGCCCTTAACCGGGCGCTGCGCGAACGCGGATTCTGCTCAGATTCGGCATCACCCGGCCTTAACGGTTTTTTAACCACGAGAGCGGCACAACCCAGTCGCCCCAACCCGCGGAATTTTTCTTTGACGATCCTGTCTTCGAGGGAATGAAACGCGATCACCACCAAACGGCCACCGATCTTTAATCGTGCAAATGCTTTATCCAGTGCTGCCTCAAGAACCTCAAGCTCTTTGTTCACCGCGATGCGCAGCGCCTGAAACGTTCTCGTCGCCGGATGGATCTGTCCCCGCTGATATCCATTGGGCAGCGCGCGAAGCACCAGGTCCGCGAGATCTTTCGTTGTTGTGATCGGGCGAAGTGCCCGCGTCCTGACGATCGATCCCGCAATACGCCGGCTGAACCGCTCCTCACCGTATTTCCAAATGATCGCCGCTAACTCCTCTTCAGAGAGCGAATTGACCAGTGTCGCTGCGGAAACCTCCGCGTGTTGGTCCATCCGCATGTCCAGCGGCCCTTCCGTTCGAAAGCTGAAACCGCGCTCTGGATCGTCCAGCTGAATGCTCGACACCCCGATATCGAGCAATATCCCGTCTACTGCCGGGACGCCCAAACCATCCAAAACCGTATCGATATGCTGAAAGTTGTTCCTGACGATATCCACCGGACAAGGCGCCTGCTTCAAATGCTCGCGTGCGATCGCAACAGCCTTGTCATCCTGATCGATCCCGATCAACCTGCCCTTGGGGCCGACCCGCTCACACATCTGTATCGCGTGCCCGCCTAACCCAAGCGTGCCATCCACCGCGATCGCCCCTGCCTTCAAATTCAAAAGATCAGCCACCTCTACTGCCATCACCGAAATATGCCGGGCATCCGTCATAAGGCGGATATTTCACTCATCGCCGCGACAAAGCTCGGGATCTTGCGATCCGTGATCGCATGCTCAAAACCTTCCCAGACATTCTGGTAATCTTCAGGGTCAACAACATCTTCCCAGTTCCCCTTGATCCCGTTACGCTGATAGATCTTGTGCTTGTCCTTGAACACAAGATAAATCTTTGTACGGCCGGTATCCTCTTCCTGGGTCGAACAGAACACACACTCGCAATGCGGCAATTCCACCATGTGCTTGAAGATGAGCTTGGAACGGGTCAGGGTCATCATGTGACACCTCCGGGGTTGGTATTCTAATCTCGTTTACAGATCGATCATGCGTTCAGCGGTCTGCTCGAACACCTCACTCGACCTGTTATAAAATTCCTGCCAGCGCTCGTGATCCCATATTTCAATGCGATTGGACACGCCGATCACGACCGTCTTGGCTTTAATGTTCGCGTAATCTTTCAGGTACTGCGGCACCACAAAACGCCCCTGCTTGTCAGGGGTCACATCCACCGCACCGGAAAACAGCATGCGATTGAACGTACGCACATCCTGCTTGGTGAACGACATGCCCTTGAATTTCTGCTCCTGCAGTTTCCACTCATACTCGGAAAACATGAAAATACATTTCTCAAGGCCGCGCGTCACAAAGAACTTTTCGATATTGTTCTCTTTGGCAACATCACGAAAGCGCGCCGGGAGGATCAGGCGCCCTTTGTTATCCAGATTGTGATTGTGCTCGCCGTAGAACATACCCTTCTCCCTGTTGCCGGCCTTTTGGGAGGCTCTCCACTTCCCACCACTTCCCCCCACCGACAATGTCAAGTATAGTCAGCAGGCGAAATGTTGTCAACCAGGAAAAACATAAATTAAATGAAACATTTTTCCGCTAAAAACGGGCATTTTTATCGACGGAGAATGGCCGGAAATAAAAAGCAGGAAAGAAAACAGAAAGGAACAGGAAAACAATAAAATCGCAATTCGATCGGCTGATTAAAAACAACTGGAGAAAAGAAGGGATCCTGCCACTATGGGCATTTCACTCCCCATTTGAAGCAGGGCCTGAAAATAATGCCGGAACGGAAGGGGAAGTGGTCAGCGGGTGAAATATTTTTGCGCGGCGGCAACATCGCGCTGTATTTGAAGCGCCAGAGATTCTCCGTCGGAGAAAGCCGCGTCATCGCGGATCTTTTTCAACACCAGGACATCAATGTCCTGCCCGTAAATATCCTGGTGAAAATCAAGGATGAAAACTTCGAGAACAACATGCGTATTGCGTGCGTAAAATGTTTTGCGCGTACCAATGTACAACAGCGCATTTAATTTTTTGGCGCGCCACAAAACACGCGCACAGTAAATTCCTGAAGGCAGGATAGTAACGTTTTCTTTCTTTAAATTCGCGGTCGGATATCCAAGCCGCCGCCCTCTTTTATCCCCGCCAACAACCTCGGCGAGAAATGAATGATCACGGCCTAAAAAGCGCTTCAGCAGCGACAACTTGCCTTCCCGAATAAGGCCTTTAATTATATTAGTCTTAATATTAATATTATTTAGTTTAAAGATCGGAACTGCCTCAACATCAAAACCAAGCCTTCGCCCCTCTGCCCTTAAGAACGCAATATTCCCGACACCTTTACAACCAAAATGAAAATCTTTGCCCACCAGGACTTTTTGGGCATGAAGGCGCTTCATCAAAATGTCGTGAATGAATTTTTCCGGAGATTGCCGGGCCATGCGCGTGTTGAACCGCAGAACCACACAATAATCAACGCCCAGCGCTGCGATCAGCTTCAGGCGGTGCTCAAGCGTGAGCACATAAGAAGAAAACTCTTTCGGGCGCAGCACGGAAACGGGATGCGGATCAAATGTCAGGACAACGCTCACACACTTCAGGCGCCTGGCCTCAAGCACAGCACGGCGGATCACGTTCTGGTGGCCCACGTGAACGCTATCAAAAACACCGATCGCGACAACACTCCGCTTAAACGAGCGCGGGAGCCTGCCACTTCCGTAAATGACCTTCATGAAGATCCTCAAGTTTGACAGCACTGTCTATCCCGAACGGCCCGACCTTGGTACGACGGATCTCGGTAATGCACGCGCCACACCCGAGGACTTCTCCGACATCTTCCGCGACCTGGCGCACATACGTTCCCTTGGAACATGCGAGAAAGAATTTCACATGCGGGTGCGCGAACTCTGTCAGGTTAAGCGCATCAACGCGCACCTTGCGCGCCTCACGCTCGACGTTAATGCCCTTGCGCGCCAGCTTATACAAACGTTCACCCTTATGCTTGACCGCCGAAACCATGGGCGGGATCTGCTCAATATCGCCGACAAACTTTAAGAACGCCGTTTCCACGGCCTCGCGCGTAATGTCCCCGCACGGCCTTTCTGAAATAACCTCGCCCTGAATATCCGCGCTGTGCGTACGGATCCCCAGGAGCATCGTTGCGCTGTATGCCTTATCAAAACCCACAAACTTATCGAACAACTTCGTTGCTTTCCCGACGAGAATAACCAGGACCCCGGTCGCCAGCGGATCAAGCGTCCCGGCATGGCCCACGCGTTTCGTGCCAAGGACACGGCGCACCCGGGCCACCACGTCATGCGACGTCATTCCCGATGGTTTATCTACAATAATGATCCCTTCCATCATGACAGCCTCTTTCGTATTTCTGCCAAAATACCTGCCTTGGCTTTTTTCATATCTCCGTTATACATACCGCCGCTCGCCTTCTTATGCCCGCCGCCGCCGAATGTCGACGCCAGTTCAGCCACGTCAAACGCCCCGCGGCTTCGGAAATTCAAACGCGTCTTTGCCCGCTCCTGCTCGGCAATGATCACGATCACTTCAAGCCCTTTGACAGACCTTAAAAAATTGAACACCTTATCCTTCAGATCAAATTCACCAGAAAAACGCGCGACTGTCTTTTTAGAAAGGACCAGCGCGGCAACACGATCATCAAAGAACAACTCGATCTTTCCGGCCAATTTCAAGAACGCCTTGAGGTCATGCCGCGGCAAGGTCTCATATACCTGACGGTACAGATCACTCACTGAAAAATTAAAACGCAGCAGCTCGGCGATCGTCTCATGCGTGTGCGGGCCCGTGCAATCATATCCGAACGATCCCGTGTCCGTCAGTATCCCGAGGTATAAAAGGACAGCCATATCCTTCGTAAAACGGCATCCGGCTTTCTTAAGCAGTTGATATAAAATTTCAGACGTCGATGAATAACCCGTCTGAACCAGATTCCAATCACCAAAACGTTTAGACGTCACATGGTGGTCAATATTAATGACCTTGACTCCAGGCATTACCAGCCTGGCCACGGTACCGATGCGTGACAGCTCACCGCAGTCCATGATAATGACCACCTCCGGCTTAAAGGCGATAGCATCATTGAATTTCTCGCACAACGCCGAACGCGGCACAAAACTCAACCAGCTCGGGCATTCATCTTGGTTGAAAATACGGACCTTCTTGCCTCGAGCCTTGAGAAAAAGCGCCATCGTGATCGCCGATGCCAGCGCATCAGGGTCCGGATTCACATGCATGGTCACGGCGAAAGATTTATATTTCTTTAACGCGCTGATGATCGACTGCTCACTCATGATCCTTACCCTCTTCCCCTTCGGCCTCTGGGCGCGAAGCTCTCGCTTTTTCAATATCGTTAAAGATCTGGCTCATACGGATACTTTCCACGATCGTATCGTCATACACGAATTTGATCGCCGGCAAATAGCGGATCTCAACACGCTCGCCGAGTAATTTGCGGATATGCCCGGCCGCGGAATTAAGCCCCTGGCCCACTGCCTTGATCTGCAAGGGGTCATCCGAAAGGACGCTGTAACCGACATGCGCCCAACTCAGGTCCTTGCTGATATCCGCATACGTGATCGTCACACCCATGACACGCGGGTCGCGAAGCTCCCCCATGATAAGGATCTTCCCGATCTCTCGTTTGAACATTTGATTTAACTTATCCATTCGGCTCATATACGCTCCAAAATGATTTTTTGATCTTCCCGGCGAACATTAAAAGATCTTAGGATCTCCCGCACCTGCTTTTCTTCTAACGGCGCTACAAGAACGTTGAAACGATCTTGCCACTTCAACGCAGCTTTTAACCTCTTCTTTTCTATGCCGCCATACGGCACATACTTGAGCGCGCCCCATTGCTTTAAAAGATCGAGCGCCGGGACCGGATCTTTTTCCTCAAGGATCCGGCGGAACTCGTTAAAATACCGGACCGGCGTGACTGTCGAAAAAGCATCCGCAGCGGCCGCCGCGCACAATTCTTTTTCCGTCTTTGGCTCAAGCCTGAACCCAAACCGGGCAGCATAACGCGCCGCGCGCACAATACGCGTCGGGTCATCCTGAAAACTTTTGGCATGCAGCACCCGGATATTTTTTTTCTTCAGATCAGCCACTCCGCCATGCTCATCGACAAGCGTGCCAAGATCTTTGGCGTTAAGCGACACCGCGAGCGCATTGACCGTAAAATCCCGGCGGAAAAGGTCGTCCTGGATCGTCCCCGGCGTCACATCCGGCAAGGCCCCGGGCTTTGCATATACTTCCCTTCGGGCTGTTACACAATCGATCGCAAAGCCATCCGGGAACGTGACAACGGCGGTGCCAAACCTCTCATGCGTCAAAACCTTGGCCCTGCCGCCAGCCAGCATCCTTGCAAATGCAATGGCATCCCCCTCGATCACAATATCCAGGTCCAGGCTTGGCACGCCCAGCAACAGATCGCGCACGACCCCGCCGACAAGCAAGGCCTTCACGCCCTTTTCATCAGCACACGCACGAGCGCGCTTTAAAAGATCCTGCGCTGTTCTCCCTAATGTCTCAACATTTATATTCATATCACCCTCGCGGATGAAACTGCTTATGGATCGTGCGCAGGCGCTCTTTATCCACATGCGTGTAAATTTGCGTGGTCGAAATATCCGAGTGCCCGAGCATTTCCTGGACGCTGCGCAGATCCGCGCCGTGCTCCAGAAGCTGGGTCGCAAACGTATGCCTGAGCGTATGCGGCGTGATCGTTTTCTTGATCCCGGCTTTACGTGCATACAGCACAATGATCTTCCAGACACTTTGCCGGGACAATTTTTTCCCGAGCCGGCTGACAAAAAGCGCCTCACACATGCGCCCTTTCATGATCTTCACCCGGGCCGATCCCAGATACTTGATCACCGCGTCCTTCGCCATTTTCCCGACAGGAACAATACGCTCCTTGCTCCCTTTTCCAAAACAACGCACAAAACCCATATCCATATTAACGCTTTGCATACTTAACCCTACAAGCTCTGACACCCGCAACCCCGACGCATAAAAAAGCTCGAGGATCGCCCGGTCGCGCACACTCAGCCAGTCACGCCCATTGGCCGACTGGATCATGGCTGTCACCTCTGCCGCGGAAAGCACATCAGGGATCCGTTTCCACACTCTCGGCGTATCCACAAGGTCTGTCGGGTCTTCCTTCGCAAAGTTCTCACGCACAAGAAAACGGTGGAACATGCGGATCGCGGCCAGGCTGCGGCAGATCGACGTTGCCGAAAGCCCGTTCTTTTTCTGGTCATGCATGTAGGCCGTGACCTTCTCACGCGACACGCTGTCCGGAGTTTTAATGCCTTGCTTGTCCGCAAGATGTGCCACGTACACTTCCAGGTCGCGGCCATACGCCGAGAGCGTGTTTTTCGCAAGCCCCCGTT
>JADFWS010000169.1 GCA_015234065.1 Candidatus Omnitrophota bacterium | reverse complement strand
GCGCGTCTGCGTATCCACATTCACCCCGTCGGAATTCCATTGCCTGGCAGTAAAATTCCCCACCGCTGCGCACTCGGCCTTAAGTTCTGTGATCGCCTCTTTCAGCGCCTCCTGAGCCGCGCCCGAGCCTAATTCCTGAAGCCATGTCTCGACCATATCCATGTCGTTCTTGGCGTTATACAACAGCCTCAGCCTTTGGCCGATCTTGACCCGGTACACATACTGGCGGATCATCTGGCGGCAGCGCTCAGCCGCAGACAGCGATGAATTCACGGCAAGTGCGTTCAAAAGCTGGTCCACACGCTTGCAGTACTCATTCATCATGATACGGTACTTGACCATATCTTCCACGCGGTGGAACGAATTATGGACCACTTTCCCGTCGTAATCCTTGAGGTGCGGCATTCCCGATGAGACCGGGATCTTGATCTCGGTCAGATACTCCTTTAACTCATCATGCGGAATACCGATGACCGCATACGGGTCGCCATCCACTTTTTTAAGGAATATGCGTACTTCCGGGTCCTGCCAATTCAACAGCCGCAGATAATCACCATACGGATCATGCGACGGATCGCCGGCAAACCCCTGCACCATCTCAAAACTGATCGCCTGGTTCCCCTGATGCGCGGCGGCATTCAACGCCTCAGCCCTGGCCAGCACAGCATCCGAAACCCGATTCTTAACGCCATTCTGCCATACGCTTTCCGCGTCGCGCCTGAACCCTTTATCCTGGATAACAACCTTATCTGCCAGTGTCACAATGCCCAGCCCATGACGCAGGTCAACGGTCGTCTTATCCACGCCGTCCTCAACACTGCAGCGGATCGAACAAGCCGCGGTAAAGACCATGAGCTCGGCGCCTTCCTGCAACAGGCCTGGCAGTGCCGACGGAAGATGGAACACATATTGCCGATCCTTGTCGAGCGTCGCGATCACGGTCTTGCGCGCGATCACGATCCCGCCCTTAATTCTCATGGCACCCGGGAGCGCTTTCAGGAACGCCATGGACATGGCCACAGCCACAGGATTCTGGCGGTTCAGCGAAAAAAGGATCTCGGCCTGGCGCTCGAATGCCGCCTCAAGCGTGTTCTGCTCCTTAAGCCACTGATCCCCGTCATGACGGCCTTCGGCATTCAGGCTGTCTTTCATATTCTGGATACTGCCGTGCGGCGTAATGGCGCGTAATACGTTCAACACCATTTCCGGATCATGGCGCCGCGTCGCAAAATAAATGCGGTCGTCCGATCTCCCGGAAATGACAAACGCCTGATCGCGCCGCGCATACTTGACAAGCTGCGTCAGTTCTTTTTTCGCGTTTTCTTTTTCACGGCCAAGCTTTCCGTCGGCACACCACGCGCCGTTCTTGCGCCCGTCAAGCCATGCCGCGATGATCGCACACACGAGCGCCGGATCCTGATCCGCTTTGCTTAAAAGCCCCTGATGCCGCGCCTGCGGGTCCACCAAAGATTCATGCTCTTCCATGAACCGGTCCACGCGCCTCAACAGGATCTGGTCCAGCTTCTCCGGCCCGAGCCATTCCTCGCTTGGCGCCGATACGAGCACAGACGGGTCTTCATCAGAACGGAAATACCTGACCTCATAATCAGACACCGCCGGCGTATACATGACACCCTGGCGGGTCATGACCGCAAGCGGCGCAATATTCTTGCAGGCGCGGATAATAAATACCGGATACGGCGACACCACAACGCCGGCCTTATGATTCAGATTTTTGAACACATCAACGACAGCTTCTTCACCCAAAAGCACCAGTGCGGAAACTTTGCCCTGAAGCGCTTTAAAATCACGCCTGTCTTTATTCTTGGCCAGCGTGGCGATACCCATGCCGCTCAAATCCCGGCCCAATACCTCCTCAATTATCTTTCGGGCAGAAGGCCACTCTTCGATCGTCAGGTCATACTGCATATGCGGCTCAGGATACACATAAAAACAAACCTGTTTCCCGTGATCCTGAAGAATAACAGCAAGCGCTGCCGCGGCCACCAGCTCTGCGCCCACATTATTGACCACGATCCCGATACGCGTACAATCAGGATTATTCAACATCCTGCCCATAAAGGCTGCTGTGCCATCCTGAAGATCACTGTCAACAACAGGCAAAAATGCCGGCGCCCCC
>JADFWS010000168.1 GCA_015234065.1 Candidatus Omnitrophota bacterium | reverse complement strand
CTGCGCGCGATGGACCCCGCGATCATCACCATCGGGAGCCATATGCGTACCGAAGCGTATCTCCCGGACACGTTGTTAGCAAACCTTCCGGAAGAGATCATGGGCAGCAAGCGGATCCTTGAGGCCGAGCTGCATGGCGCAGAGGCGTATCTTTCGTATCCTATCGGCGGTTTTAGCGAAAATGCCAAAAGGATGGTGCGTGAAGCGGGGTACACGATCGCGTTCACGACGAACCGCGGTTTTGACAGATTCGCCAAAGATCCCTATGAATTAAAACGCATCCGGATCAAGAATACGGATCATGCGTTTATTCTGTGGGCAAAGCTTTCAGGATATTATAATTTTTTCCGTTCGAGCAAGAAACCATATTAATCGTTTGAGGACGTGTATGAAGCCCGGGGAACAGTATTATCTCGAGAAAAAGACTTTTGTCATCGAAGACTTCCAGCAGGCCAAGCCGTTCTCCAATTTCTTCCCGGGGATCGCGGGCGTATGGGGTTTGCCCATGTGGGTATTTACCACGAATCGCGGACAGGGCATTGCCAGCTTCGGCATTGAATCGAAAGATAAGGCTATCCTGGAATTCCAGCCTGCCAATAAGGCATACCGCTTAACAGCAACGCAGGGGTTCCGCACGTTTCTTAAAGTAAAAAAAGGCGCGCAGATTAAGTATTATGAGCCGTTCCGTTCACCGGCCGGCCAGCCGTTCAAGGTCGCGCAGAAAATGATGATCACGTCTCACGACCTGACGATCGAAGAGGTAAATACGACGCTGGGGCTTCGCATCAGAGTCAATTATTTTACGGTCCCGCATGAGCCTTTTGCCGGCCTTGTCCGTTCTGTTGTGATCGAGAATATTTCTAAAGCGGCGCTTGCGGTGGAGATGATCGACGGGCTTCCGGCCATTATCCCGTATGGCCAGAATGACTGGGTCATGAAAAATATGTGCCGTACGATCGAAGCCTGGTATAAGGTCCGCAATTTGAATAAAAAAGCTCCGTATTATCAGTTGAATGTCGAAGCAGCGGATACGCCTCAGGTCAAGCATATCAAGGAAGGGAATTTTTATTTTGCTTTTGACCCGAAGGCAAAATCTGGAACGCTTTTGGACCCTGTCGTCGAGGCCGGTGTTGTTTTTGGCCAGGCGAATGACCTTATTTTCCCGGAGAATTTCTTCAGCCCGCGCTCATTTAAATGCCCGAAAGTGCAGCAGACGGATAATCGGACGCCGAGTGCCATGTGTCATGCGGCTTTCGCCCTGAAACCCCGAAGCTCTAAGGAAGTTGTCAGTGTTACCGGATTTGTGCGTTCGGTGGAGGAGCTGAATACCACGGTTCGCCGTATGACAGCGAAAGGATTTATCGCCGCAAAGGCTGAAGCCAACCGGATCCTGGTCGATGAGATCAAATCTTTTCTTTTTACGCACAGCGCATCGAAAGAGTGGGATGGTTATTCGGGGCAGACATTTCTCGACAATGTCCTTCGGGGCGGTTTGCCGATCAGCCTGAAAACGCATGAAGGCCCGGCGGTCTTTAACGTATACAGCCGTAAACACGGGGATCCGGAACGGGATTATAATTTCTTCAAGCTGTCACCCACCTTCTTGTCCCAGGGGAACGGCAATTATCGCGACGTGAATCAGAATCGGCGTAACGATGTGTGGTTCAATCCCGACCTCAAGGAGAGCGCGGTCGTTAATTTCTTCAGTTTAAGCCAGGCGGACGGCTATAATCCGCTGATCGTGTGCGGCATGATGTTCACGGCGGATGAGGGAGAAAAACTTGATCTTTTGATCCGGAGCCTTCTTAAGTCTGGCGACGGGAATGCCTTGAAGGAGTTCCTGAAAAAAGGGTTCATGCCCGGTGATCTTTTTAACTTTATTGCGGATAACGGTATTGAACTCAAATGCTCGCCGCGTTCTTTTCTGGCCGAGGTCCTTGGGAGCTGCCAGAAGTTCGAGACCGCCCAGCATGGTGAGGGTTTTTGGGTCGACCACTGGACGTATAATATCGATCTCGTCGAGAGTTACCTGACGCTTTATCCGGAACATCTGCGGCAGCTGTTCATGGAGAATAACGATTTCACGTTCTATCAGAATGCCGTTTATGTCCGTCCGCGCGATGAGCGTTATGTCCTGACCGCGCGCGGGGTGAGGCAGTATGATTCTTTGCATGAAGGCAAGGAAGACAAGGACCGGGGGCATAAGCTGCGCGTCCGTCACGGCCAGGGA
>JADFWS010000167.1 GCA_015234065.1 Candidatus Omnitrophota bacterium | reverse complement strand
ACCACGGCCATTGATCGCGATCTTTCCTGTGCCGGGCATGATCATGATCCTGGCAGTTGATGTTTTACGACGGCCGGCTCAGCGGCAAAAACACGGCCTGATACGATGGAAAGGACGAAAGCTCCTGTCATCACACAAAAAACAACTTTTTTCATACACGATCCCTTTCTATTAAAAGTTCCTTTATTAAATAAACCGCCTCGTCCTGCTCCAGGAAGAACGGGCTTGTCGCGATCGTCACAAAAGACGCGCGCTTAAGCGCCTCTTTTAACCAATTCATTTTAAGATCATACGGAATATAGTCCATGACCGGACTGAAAATGTCAAGGTCGATATCAAGGACAAAATGTGCAGGAAATCCGGCCTGAAAAGCTTCAGGCGCGGCCACATGGATCACGTCGGAAAAGAAACCTGCTTTAATGGCCGGGGAAATGAAATTCCCGACGTTCAGTTCCATATTAGCATACCTGAACGGGTCCTGCCCATCCCAGGATTTCTCCGGAACGCGCGTGTCTTTATGCTGGTCCACATGGACCAGCGGCAGGCCCTTGGGAAAGACCCCCTGAGCCAGCGCCTCGGCCCAGAACGCAAAGGCATGATTATGGTTATCAAAAATAAAAATGTCCTGTCCAAAGGAAACATCATGAACGAACCGGGCAAGCCCGGGCGTATTGACTTCAGCACCTTCAACAATATTACTGAAAACAATTTCACGTCCAAGCGCAATATCTGAAACACTGCCTCCAATGAGCGATGGCACATAAATACGTTTATTGATACGCTGATCAAAAGAAAACGCATTGTTCCCGACGGGAGTGTCAATAAAGAAACCGTGATAAAATTTTTGAAGTGCGGAAATATTCACAACAACATACCCTTGACCTGAGCCTCATCCAGCACGGCGGCTTGAACAACCTTATAATCTTCCGGACTTCCGGCTTTCCAATAACGAATATCCTGCGGATCTTTATTTCGCGCCTTGGAAAAAAACTGCACGAGCCCGGACGCCAGTGCAATAGCCTCGGCATCATCTCGGCCGCGCAACAAAGCCCCGGGGCCGGGGAACGCCTCAAGGCGAAGCAGGATATCTGTTGAAAGCGCATACGCGTGCAATTTCGTATTTTCTTCCTCATCGCGGCCCAACAGCACAAACGCCTTATCATCCAGCCGGCAGTAACGCCCGGACCCGAGAACCGCGGTCGCCGCAATATCTTCACAGCCCCGGGCAAGAACATCCTTCAGGCGCAAGCCAAAGACCTCTTCCGTCAATAAACATCCGCCCGCAGGCGAAGAAAATCCCTGAATGCCGAACTGTTTAGCCAGCGCGTATTGCGGCTTGCGCGACCGCCCGGACAGATTGAGCAATTTCTCCCGGTCCNCAATACCTTCCTGTTCAGGGATAGTCGGAACCAATAGTTTGGCGGATAATGGTCTAAGAAGCCGCCCCTCGATCCCGGCGTCCTGTGCTACCCAGTCCAGGCATTGCCGGCGCCGAGACATGGGCCTTTGTCCCAGAACTTCACCTGTGAACACAAACGCCGCACCGATCTCGCGCATGTATTCCGCCGCCTTTTTAACCATATAAATATGGCAGTCAATGCAGGGATTGTGCGCAGAACCAAATCCGTATTTCGGATGATACAGGATCGAAAGATAATCATTCCCGAGGGGAATGGTCTTAAAAGGGATCTGCAGTTTTTCGGCGACCTGTGCCGCGCGCGAAGGCCGCCCGCAGCCCCACGGCATGGACAGATTAAACGCATGCACCTCGATCCCCTGATCCTGGATCAGCTTTAAGGCGATAGAGCTATCGAGCCCGCCGGATAATAAACCCACAGCTTTATGCATACCGCCTCAATAAAAGGTCATTAACGATCATCGCGATCACGGCGCCACACTGCGTTTTTTCAGCACAAGCCTGGCTTTTTTTGCGTCAACTTCAAAAATAAAATTCTCTAAAAATGACATTCCCAAAAGCCCGTCGCGAAGCCCCTGGTTCGTATAATCCAGGACGATCGCATTCACATGCTCAACCGCGGCACCCCCGGCATCGACCTCATTTAAAATAACCGCATGCCCCGGGACAACGCCGCCGCCGGCCAGCGACACCGGCACCACACGGGCACTGCCGGATTTGATCTTAAGCCGCGCGGCCATTTTCTTGGAACTCTGGCTAACGCTCGCCCCTGTATCCAGAATAAAACGGCCTTCGACTTTTCCCTCGAGCATCACCCGGACGCCCCACCTGTTCCCCC
>JADFWS010000166.1 GCA_015234065.1 Candidatus Omnitrophota bacterium | reverse complement strand
TGAAAGAGGCCGGGGTTGACAAAGTTTTTGCGACCGTGAAGTCATCGAATACATTCAATCTATTCCGCCATTCCAGCGCGATGGCATTTTTGACAAAAAGTTGTACATGCTCATGGTCCGCGAAATCTTCCAGCAGGAACCACGCGCTTTCGAAGAAGGTATTCGCGACCAGATCAAGATCATGCGGCTTATCTCCGCGTCCATCAAGCCGGCCTCTTTCTCCGATGAGCAGGTCCGTGCCGAATACGAACGCCGCAACCGCAAGATCCAGGCCAGTTTTATCCTTGTTGACCCCAAAGATTTTAGCGCGAATGTCACTGTTTCCGATGCCGACGTCAAAGCCGCGTATGACAGCCGCAAACAGGACTTTCTGGTCCCTGATTCAGTGAACGTCGCGTACATGACGGTGAAGCTCGCGGAAAAAGCCACCGATGATGAAAAAAAGAAAGCCATGGCCCAGGCCGATGAGATCAAAGCCACGATCGACAAAGACGGCGATATCAACGCCGTTGCTAAAAAATACGCTCTCGCTATTAAAGAAACCGGCTTGTTCAATGCTGAAGCTCCGGACCTTTCGATCGGCTGGTCTTTTGAGCTCCTTCAGCAGGTATTTACGGCCAAAGCCGGCACCGTGCTTAAGCCAGCGGAAACACCGCTTGGTATCCAGATCCTGAAAGTCACTGAAAAGAAACCCGCATATATTCCTGAATTCGACAAAGTCAAAGACCAGGCTAAAGAAAAACTTGTCACTGAAAAAGCCACGGAACTAGCCAAAGCCAAAGCCGCGGAACTTCAAAAGACACTCACCGGGAAGCCATTATTCAACGACGCCGCTAAAGCGCTGGGGCTGACACCCAAACAAACACCCTTCTTTGCCAACGGCGATTACCTTCCCGAGATCGGCATTTCTGAAGACTTTGAAACAACCGCGCTCGCGCTGACCAAAGAAAAGCCCTTAAGCGATGTCGTGGTGACAGCCAAAGGGCCGGCCATCATTCATTTTGACGGCGAGGAAAAAGCAGATACAAAAAAGTTTGAGGAAGTAAAAGCGGATTTCAAAAAGTCACTTTATGAAGAAGCGCAGGTCAAGTCGGTCAATGCCGTGATCCAGGAGATCCGCACCCGCGCGAGCCTCGAAAGCTATCTGCCAAAAGAAAAACAGGCAGAGCCGCGCTCATAACAGGACGCTCTCACGGAGCCACTTTAGATACGCAGCGCTTCCGGCGGTAATAGGCAGGGCAATGATCTCCGGAGTTTCATACGAATGCACCGCGCGAATAGCTTTTTCAAGGCTGTTAAAAAGTATCCGGCGCGTCTTAATGATCAGCAGAACCTCACGCTCGTCGCAGATCTTCCCTTCCCAGTGAAATAGCGAACGGACGCCGTCGATCATATTACAGCACGCGGCAAGCTTCTTCTCCAACAGCGCACGAGCGATCGTTTCCGCTTCAATAGCATTCTTGGCGGTTACCAAAACAACAATATTCTTCTCGTTCGCCATGATCTCTCCTATGGAGCAGCAGCCTGAAGGACCTCGAGCGGAAAACTGCCTACGAGCTGTTCATTAAAATACAGGTCAAAATTATATTTTCCCGGCGCCGGGATCGCCAGGCTGCGGGTCACAACGCCGAAGTCCGGATGTTCGAGGCGTGAGGCCACGCGCAGCTTGATCCCGCCAAAAGCGCCAAGTTTATGGGCCTGTGTATCCGTGAATTCCACACGCACGTCATATTCCCCTTCCGCGTCACAGAATTTGACGTACAGCGCCAAATTCTGCTGAAGGCACGGAAACTTAACGGCAGTGATCCTGTCAAATATCCCGATCACGCTCCATTTATGCGACGCGCCCTCCTGGATGATATGATCGGCGATCAAGAACGAAATGATCTGCGGCTTAGGTTGGATCATAATAACTTTTTCCCCAAATAAACGTCATTTATACGCTAATCCTTCTGATGCAACGTGGCCGGGTCATCCAGCTGCATCATCGCACGAATCTGATCCTTGTATAGTATGCTTAAATCGCGACCATGTAATTCTGCCTTGATATCGCGGTACTGCCGGGCATCTTTTAAAACCATATTTCGCGCTGTTACCAAGTCATGGGCTTTTAAATATTGATCAAAATTTAAATACAACTGATACTGGATCGTCTGCAATTCATCAACAGCGCCGGAAGGTACTGGCTGGTATAAAGAAATCTTCTGGATCGCGCTGTCAAAGTTTTCATGCCCATTATACACGGCCGTCACTTTAAAATAAAAAGCCGGGTTTTGCTCATCGATTCCGAAC
>JADFWS010000165.1 GCA_015234065.1 Candidatus Omnitrophota bacterium | reverse complement strand
TGTTCAATCTATTAGGTCCATTGACCAATCCTGCCAGCGCGACGCATCAGATCATGGGCATTTACAGCCGGGACATGGTTGAACCCATGGTCCGGGTCTTGCGGAACTTAGGCGCCCGACGCGCGCTTGTCGTGCATGGCAGCGACGGGCTTGATGAGATCACGACAACCGGAGTTACATTCTTAAGCGTTCTCGACGGAGATAGTATTATTGCCTGTGAGATCAAGCCCGAAGAGTTTGGGATCCCGAGGGCGCAGGAGTCTGATCTGAAAGGCGGGGATGCGGCCGCAAATGCGATCATCACGCGGGATATTCTTAAAGGCGTTAAAGGCCCCAAGCGTGATATTGTGCTGTTGAATGCGGCGTTTGCCTTGTATGCGGCTGAAAAAGCCGGGAGCCCCAAAGAAGGGCTTCTGCTGGCGACAGAAGCGCTCGACTCCGGCAAGGCTATGGCCAAGCTCGACGCGTTAAAGGAGTTTACGCACCGTGAGCCATGATTTTTTGAACAGGATCATTGATTTCAAGCGCGTAGATATTGATGCGCGCCGGCCGTATCTGGAAAATCTGCGCGCGCAGATCAGCAGGACGGAATATGTCCGCTACAGTGTTTTTAAGCGTCAGATATCCCGGCCCGGCATGAACCTGATCGCTGAGATCAAAAAAGCATCCCCATCCAAGGGCGTTATCCGGGATGACTTTAGCGTCGAGGGACTGGCCCGGGCATATGAAGAGGCAGGGGCTGCGGCGATCTCGGTCCTGACAGAAGAAAAATATTTCTTAGGCCGACCGGCGTATTTAAAGACCGTGAGTGAGAAATTCCATACGCCCACGCTCATGAAGGATTTTATTATTGATGAGCTTCAGCTTTTTGAAGCGCGTTATTGCGGAGCGAGCGCCATTTTGTTGATCGTGGCGATACTCGATGATGGGCGCTTGAAGGCGCTTTTGGATCAGGCGCATGCGCTCGACCTGGACGTTCTCGTCGAAATTCATAATGAGGAAGAGCTTGTCCGGGCGCTTCAGAGCGGAGCCGAGATCATCGGGATCAATAATCGCGACTTGCGCACGTTCAATGTGGACATCGCGGTGAGCGAGCGGATCATCCCGCAGATCCCCAAGGGGAAAGTGATCGTTGCCGAGAGCGGGATCAGGACGTATGATGAGGTCAAGCGTTTGGCGGAGGCGGGTGCGCATGCCGTGCTTATAGGAGAAACCTTTTTAAAAGAACGCGATGTGGCGCGCAAAGTGCTGGACGTCATGGGGAGATAATATGACACGGATCAAGATCTGCGGAATTACGAATAAAGAAGACGCGTTCAAGGCGATCAAGCTGGGGGCGCACGCCCTGGGATTCATTTTTCACAAGAAAAGCCCTCGCTTTATATCTCCGTCGAGAGCCAAGAATATTATTGCGGTGCTTCCGCCGTTTGTGACGCTGACAGGCGTGTTTGTCAATGAGCGTGGCGGGGCTATTCGTGATATCATCTCATTTTGCGGCCTTAATGCGATCCAGCTTCACGGTGAAGAGAATCATCACGATTGCCATCGGCTCAAGCGTTACAATACGAAGATCATTAAAGCGTTTCGTGTGAATGATACGTTTGATTTTGCCCAGACCGAGAAATATGATGTGGATGCCATGCTGTTTGATACCTATCAGGAGTCTGTGCAGGGTGGAACCGGAAAGGTTTTCAACTGGGAGTTATTAAAGAAGGCCAAGGTGCGTGGCGCGGTCATTTTATCGGGTGGCCTTAACTCTAAGAACGTTTTTAATGCGATTCAGGATGTGCGGCCGTATGGGGTAGACGTATCGAGCGGTGTTGAAGCATCTGTCGGAGTCAAAGATCACCGGCTTCTCGAAGAATTTATCAGAAGCGCACAATCAGCATAGTCAAAACATATTGGTATTAATATGTTTACGTCACAAAAGAAAATTTCCTTTTTCTTGTCCCAAGGGCTTGCTTCTCCTGCTTTTGAATGATATAGTTAATTTAGCCGATAAAGGTAAACCCGGGGAAACCCGGGGGCGCAAAGCGACAGACCTACGTTGGCCGGTTGTTGTTTGGTTCTGGTTTGGCCGGTTGATATGGTGGCTGCGTTGCCGAAGAGCGAGTGGTTCTTTTTTGTCCCCCCCAAAAAAGTTCCCACTTTATCGGCTTGGTATAATACCTTATAAGTTTGGCCCCCAGCAGTATCGGGGGCCTTTTTATTATACGAAAAACATGAGGCACAAGGCGCAGGACACAGGGCGTAAGAAGAACAAAATTTATAATCCTGCTCAGGAGTGCTTGAAGTATTAGGTTTCCGTCTGTGTGCCTGGTGTCTAGTGCCATGCGCCTTTTAGGATCCATTTGCTATGTCTGATCTCAATCGCTACAACAACTGGCTTAACTGCAAAAGCGCGGCATGGGAATCTTTGTGCGTGAATTGC
>JADFWS010000164.1 GCA_015234065.1 Candidatus Omnitrophota bacterium | reverse complement strand
TCGCAAGGCCATAGCCGTCCATGTCCGGCATCATCACGTCTGTCAGGATAATGTCCAGTGTTCCAGCTTCCTGCGCGATCTTTTCCAACATTTCCAGCGCCTTAAATGCCGACGACGCCGATCCCGCCACTTCAATACCCGCGTCCTGACAATAACGGCCCGCAAGTTCAAGTGCCAGGGCTGTATCGTCGACCAGCAATGCGCGCTTCCCGCGCAGGTCTTTTAACGGCAGCGGGATAATATCCGCCTGAAATGTCGGATCCGCCTTCGGGAACCTGGCTGTAAAAATAAAATCACTGCCCTTGCCCACTTGAGATTCGATCCATATCCGGCCGCCCATCGCGTTGATCAGCGAACGCACGATCGCTAACCCCAGGCCTGTTCCGCCGTATTTACGCGTGGTCGAAGCATCCGCCTGTTCAAACGCCAGAAAGACCTTCTCGCACTTGTCCGCCGGGATCCCTATGCCGGTATCGCGCACAATGCAACGCAGCGTCACGCCATCGCCTTGAGCGCCCTCTTCCTCTGGCTCAACCCGGACCACGATCCCGATACTTCCGCTCGACGTGAACTTGATCGCATTATTCAGCAGGTTGACGAAGATCTGCCTCAGGCGCGTCGGATCCCCCTTCAGATAATGCGGGACATCCCGTGGAATATCAATATACGTTTCGATCGGCTTGTCCTGCATGCGCGGCAGGACCATTTTAAACACATCATGCACCAGATATTTCATGTCAAAATTAATGCTCTCGAGCCGGACCTTGTCCGCCTCAAGTTTCGAATAATTGAGGATGTCGTCAATAATCGACAAGAGCAGGTTCCCACTCGACATGATCGAATCCAGATGGCTTTTCTGACGCTCGTCGGTCACGACCTTGGCCAAAAGGCTGCTGAAACCCAGGATCGCGTTCATGGGCGTACGGATCTCATGGCTCATATTCGCCAGGAACTCGCCCTTGGCTTTTGCCGCCTGCTCGGACTTGAGGCGGGCCTCTTCAAAATCATCCCGTAACGATTCCGCGATCTTGAGCGAAATTTTCAACTCTTCATTCGCCAGCGCAGCGTCCGCCTCAATCCGCTTGCGCTCCGTAATATCCTCTTTGACCGCGATATAATGCGTGACCTTGCCTGTTTGGTCCTTCACCGGTGCAATGGAGGCCGCCTCCCAATACAATTCACCGTTCTTCTTTTTATTATGGAACTCCCCGCGCCACTCCTCGCCCAGCGAGATCTTCTGCCAGAGCTTCTTATATTCTTCGGGCGGCATTTCTCCGGACTTAAGGACCCGCGGATTTTGCCCAAGCACCTCGCTGATCGAGTACCCGGTCACCTCAAGGAATTTGGCGTTCGCATATTTGATCGAGCCTTCGGTATCCGTCATGACAACCGAAACAGGGCTCTGTTCGAGCGCACGAAAAAGCCTGCGGACCTCATCGTCCAGCCGCCGGCGCTCATTGATATTCTTCGCAATATGGACGATCCCAGAAACTTCCCCTTTCTCATCAAAGATCGGCGAAACGCTGACCTCCAGGTAGACCTTCAAACGGGGTTCGAATATTTCCACGACCGATGGTTTTTTGGTCTTGATCACGTTCGCATGCGGGCAATCCGCGTGCGGCGCGTCTGTCCCGTGGACCAAAATATGGCATTTCTTGCCGACCAGCTCACGCGGGGTCGCATTAAATGTTTTGGCATACGCCCTGTTTACGCGAAGAAGGGTACAATTATTATCCTGAATGGAAATAAGGTCGCTGATAGCGTCAAACGTGGCTTTCCATTCACTCGCCGCGCTTTCGTATTTTTGCTGCAGTTTTTCACGCGCCGCGATCTCGGAATAAAGGGTGGCCACCGAAGTCGTGGACTCTTTGAGCCGCTCTGCCATTGTGCTAAAAGCCTTAGCCACATCCCCGACCTCATCATTCGCAAAAGTTTTCTGCGGCTTGAACGCGATCCCGGAGGAATAATAATCGATCGTCTGTTTCAAATTCTGCAGGGGCACAGAAATGATACGTGAAATATAGATCCCGAACCCCCAGGCAAAAAGCATACCCAGCCCCAGAATAACAATGATGACACGTTGCAGGCTGTTGAGCGGCGCAAACGCCTCAGCCGCGTCCATTTTCGTGATCAAAGCCCAGTCCATCTTTGGAATATACCTGTTCGTTCCCAAAGACGCGATGCCCCTATAATCTGAATAAACAACAGGAAGCATTCTTACCCTGTTTTTATTGGCAAAACAATTGTTCACATTAACCGTATCCAGCTTGATACCGAAGAATCTATCCTTGTCGTATGCCGACGGGGTGATCATCAGGCGGTCTTTGTTCACAAGAAAGCTTTCACCCGTTGCCCCCAGCCCGGACTTCTCGGACATGATCTCGTTCAGGTCGTCTAATGAATACCGGGAAACAATGACGCCGAGCCATTCTTTGGTCTTTTGATCCGTGACCGGCGCGGAAACAGACATGGTCGAAATATCCTTGGAAGATAA
>JADFWS010000163.1 GCA_015234065.1 Candidatus Omnitrophota bacterium | reverse complement strand
AGGTGTATAAGACCAATCTCCTGGTTAAAATGCTGTGCCTGGTCGCGAATAAGGCGGCGACCCTTGATCCGTCGGGTATCGGTATGGATATGGAAGCCAACAAGCCCGGCTGGTACGACTCGTTAAACGGCTTGCCCGGCCTTTTGGGTTCGTCGATCGCGGAGACGCTCGAGCTTAAGCGGCTTGCGCTGTTCATGCTGGATACATTTGATCAACTGTCTGTCAATGGCAGTGAGCCGGTGCTGATCTTTGAAGAGCTTGCGCTTTTTATCGAGGAGCTTAAAGGGATCCTTGATGAAAAGATCGATGCCCTTGATTATTGGAAGAAATCCAATACCGCCAAGGAAGAGTACCGTGAAAAGGTCCGCCTGGGGATCTGCGGCGTTGAGCGTGAGATGGCGCTATGTGATGTCCGCCGGTTTTTGGAGGCAATAGTTAGGAAAGTGAACGCCGGCCTTCAGAAGGCAAAAGGCCCGGATGGGCTTTTTCCGACGTATTATTATTACAAGGTCACAAAATATGAAGCGGTTGACGGCGTGCCGCCTTCCAAAGAAGGCCCCCGTGTCCGGCCGCTCCTTTTTGAGCGTCATGAGATGCCGCTTTTTCTCGAGGGATTTGTTCATGGGTTGCGCTGTGAAAAGGATAGCGTGCTCGCCCGCGGGCTTCATGAAAAGGTCAGGAAAAGCCCTTTGTATGACAGGGCCCTGGGTATGTATAAATTAAACGCGGATATTACGTCTGAAACCGAAGAGGTCGGCCGGACGCGCGTGTTTCCACGCGGCTGGCTCGAGAATGAGTCTATCTGGTTGCATATGGAATATAAATATATTCTTGAACTTCTTCGCCGCGGGTTATATGAAGAGTTTTATGCGGCGTTGTCGACGTGCTGTGTGGCTTTTATGCCGCCGAAGCGTTATGGCCGCAGTATTCTTGAGAACTCGTCGTTCCTTGTGTCGAGCGCGCATCATGATCAAGAGCTGCATGGGCAGGGCTTTGTGGCCAGGCTCTCCGGGAGCACCGCGGAATTCATTCATATATGGATGGTCATGAACGCGGGCTTGTCGCCCTTTGTGATGAAGGGTAAAAATGAGGTTGAGCTGGCATTGCGTCCGGCGCTTAAGGCGGAATTCTTTACCAAAGAAGCATCCAGGCCAGAGGTCGTTCGCGACGGGAAAGCGTTTTCAGTGGCGCTGGCGGCGAATACGTACGCATTTATGTTCATGGGAAGAACGCTCGTCGTGTATCACAATTCAAAGCGCAAAGATACTTTTGGCGCGAAAGGTGCCAAGGCGGTACGGACAGAGCTTGTTTATGCGGGCACCAAAAAAGCTCATGTGGTCAGCGGCGCGACCATTCCGTGCGCTCAGGCGAGAGATGTCCGCGATGGCAAGGTTGAACGTATTGATATTTATCTGGAATAGATTATGACGGAACACGTGGATGGACAGGCGTTACGTACGCCGCTTTTTGAACAGCATGTCGCGTTGGGCGGCAAGATGGTGACATTTGCCGGATGGGAAATGCCGATCCAGTATCCTGAAGGGATCCTGAAGGAGCATGATGCCAACCGCCGGGGATGTTCGATCTTTGACTGTTCGCATATGGGCGAGTTCATGATCGAAGGCGATGCGCTTGCGTTGGGCCTTGATCGTATCGTAACGCAAAAGCTCGACGATCAGCCTATTGGCACTTGCCGTTATGGAATGGCGCTGAATGGCCAGGGCGGCACAATGGATGATCTGATCGTGTATCGTTTGGCGGATAAAAAATGGATGGTGGTTGTTAACGCTTCCAATATTGACAAAGATGCGGCGCAGTTTCGGGCGGAGTTGAAATCCGGCGTTTCGTTCCGCGATGTTTCTTTTGAAACAGCGAAGATCGATGTACAGGGGCCGCTTTCCCGGGACGTTCTAAAGCCGTTGGTCAAGGGCATTGAAAAGCTGGAATATTATACGTTCGCAACATTTGATGTGCTCGGTGAGCGCGTGATCGTCAGCCGCACAGGGTATACCGGTGAGCTTGGGTATGAAATTTATTTCCCGTGGAAAAAAGCCGGCAGGCTTTGGGATGCGGTGCTTGCCGACAAACGCGTGAAGCCGACGGGGCTTGGCGTGCGCGATGTCCTGCGTATTGAGGTGTGCTATCCGCTGTACGGCCACGAGTTGTCAGAGGCGATCTCTCCGCTGCAGGCGGGGTTCAAGAAATTTGTGGATCTTTCGAAAGATTTTATCGGCAAGGCCGCGATCGAGAAGGAAATGTCGGATGGGCCGGGTCGGAAACTTGTGTGTGTCGTTGCAGAAGGCCGGCGCGCGCCGCGCCAGGGGCACGGATTATTTTCTCTGGATGGGCAGAACATCGGCGAGATTGTCAGCGGGACATTTTCTCCGGCATTGGGCCGCGGTATCGGCATGGGATTTCTAAAAAAAGAATTTACGAACACGGGTAAAGATATTATATTTGGGGATGAAAAAATGCGCGGGGCGGCAGTCATTGTCCCGCGGCCATTCTATAAAGACGGGACCCTTAAGGCGTAACGTATTCACG
>JADFWS010000162.1 GCA_015234065.1 Candidatus Omnitrophota bacterium | reverse complement strand
CCGAACGCATGCGCTTCATCAACCATGAGCCAGGCATGGTGCTTTTTCGCCAGCGCCGCAATATCCGCGAGCGGCGCCATAGCACCATCCATGCTGAACACCGTATCCGTTACAATTAATTTCCGCGAATATCCCTGGGACTTGGCCAGCGCCTCTTCCAGTGCGGCCACATCACGATGCGGATACCGCACGATACGTGCCCGGCTTAAAATGATCCCGTCCACCATCGACGCATGATTCAAACGGTCCGAAAACACAATATCATCCCGCCCCATCAAAGCGGAAATGATCCCTGTATTCGCCGCGTACCCGGAATTAAATACGATCGCTGCTTCTGTTTTCTTTAGCGCCACGATCTCGGCTTCGAGCGCCGCGTGCTCCGTCGTATTCCCGGATACCAGCCGCGAGGCCCCCGAGCCCACGCCGTACACCAACAGCGCCTGACGCGCCGCCTCGGCCAGCCGCGCGTCCGCCGACAACCCCAGATAATCGTTGGAACAAAAGTTAAGCACATGCTTCCCGTCGAGAATAATGGCACGCCCCTGAGGGGAAGACACCTGCCGTACGTTTCTTAACAACCCCGCCGTATCAAGCCCGGACAATTCCTGACGGATCATCTGTTCCATAGGTCACCCCAAAAAAATATCCCCGGCCATGCGTTTAATGACTTTTCCGCTGCCCACCCTCACCAGTAATGCCCCGTCGCGATCCAGGTCGACCGCCAGGCCTTCGACCTTGCGCCCGGCTTCCTGAAACTGCACGATCTTGCCGATCGTGGCCGAACGCGCGCGCCATTCATTCAAGGTATCCGCATAAGCATCCTGCTGGCCGGCGGTATATCTTTTCTCGAATGTCCGCAGTATTTCCTGGAGCACCGCGGCACGGCTGATATTCTTTCCAGTCTCGCCCTTCAGCGACGCCGCCTCTGGAATAAGCTGTCCGGCGGGCGTATTCACATTCAACCCGATCCCGACGACCGCGAACTGGGCACGGTCCAGCTCGGCCCGCAGTTCCGTCAAAATACCGCATAATTTCCTGTTACCCAAAAGAAGGTCATTCGGCCATTTAATGAGCGCACGCACGCCAGTGGCTTTCTCAACCGCCTCGCTCACAGCGACCGCCGCCACGAGCGTCAGTTTAGATATCTCCTGAAGCGCGCAATCCGGCCTTAAAATGATCGAAAAATATAAACCCTTGCCCTTGGGAGATGCCCAGGCCCTGCCCATGCGCCCGCGGCCTTTGGTCTGCGTCTCAGCGACGACAACCGTCCCTTCCGGCTCACCGGCCATGCCGAAACGGAACGCCTCATCCATGGTCGAAGCGATCGTGTCAAAATAATGGACATGGCATCCGAACTTCTTTGCGGCAAGCCCGTATTGCACTTCCTGCGGCAGGAGTTTATCCGGGACAGACACCAGGCAATACCCCCGATGTGGGACAGCTTCGATCTCATAGCCAAGCGCGCGCGCCTGATCAATATACTTCCAGACTGCCGCACGGCTCACTTTAAGCTCACGGCTCAAGTCTTCACCGGACAGGTATCCTTCAACAGCTTTAAGGGAATGAATAACGCGGGTCAGCATGCCTTAATAATAATAAAGGAGGGCTTGATTGTCAACCGGAAGAAGCAACGAGGTTTACATTGAACAATGGCAGGTCGCGCGCGGACTGAATGGAAAGTATTTCCGGCACAAGCCCGTCGATTTTGATGGCATCAAGATTCTGTTGCTCTACAGGTAAAATAACACCATTCCCGTCGCGCCGGATCTTCATGTCCAGATTCGCGGCATTAAAATCAATACCGCCATCTTGCGGCATAACGTCTTCAGGCTCCTTGATCCTGGCCATCCATATCTGACCACCGTGGAATAATTCTCCGATATCAGCATAATCGTTCTTTTGCGCCCGAAAAAGCCGCGCGGACCTCGTGATAACAAATTGCCCTGAAATATGGCCCAACGGAAAATGCCGCCTTAAAAATTGATTGAAATGCGGATAGACCTGCCATGCGATCTTCTCTCCACGAATACTTCGATGCAACGCCTGATATTCGATCACCACCTCCGGGAGCAACGCCTGACTTTTCCAATCCCGATCAAACTTCACCGCCATTTCCCACAAGAAAGGCACATCATCATCCTCGCGGTCAGCCACACGATACGTATAGTGCAAATACTCGGAACCTTCATCCTTTATCAGCGCCGATTTTCTGATGACCAATGCTTTATACGAATAGTGAGGATTTACCCGAGAGGTTGTATTCAGGATCACAGGAAGATACACATACTCATGATCCGAAATCCCCTCAAGCTCTTTAAGAACTTTCTGACGCGCCGCCATCACATCTTCCGTATTTAAAATAATGTCAGTCCCTCCGGATTCAACTCTCACAGAAATCGGAGACAGATCCCGTCTTATTGGAACCAGCCTGTTCAACGGGGCAAGCCAAAATGCGCTTTGATTAAGTTCATTTTTCCCAGACAAGAGCATGCTCAAAAGCTCCTGCTGCCAATTCTCCTCTGTAATATCTTTTCCTGACGGCCCTTTATAATGCCCATCGGGGATCGTGTTTAA
>JADFWS010000161.1 GCA_015234065.1 Candidatus Omnitrophota bacterium | reverse complement strand
CTTTGACAAACCCGGACTTGGCCGCATAACGATACCCCGGAGCGCCGGCGATCGCGGCCGCGCGGCCAACGCTTTCTTTAAGCGTCACATTCATGACCTCGACGGGAGTTGTCACCCCGGCAAGGACATTTTTCCATCCGTCCTGACGCAGGGTTGTCATCCCCCTCATGAGCGCAATGCGTTTGATCTCCTCAGCACGAGGCTGTTCTAAGATCGCGGCCCGGACATATTCATCAATATCCAGGATTTCATAGATCGCAGTACGCCCGTAATATCCCGTCCCATTACAATGGTCGCAGCCCCGGCCTCGGTAAATTTTAACCTCTGCAGGGTCGCTGAACCCGAGGCACCGGCTCATTTCAAGGCGAATATCCATGAGCGGCTCCGTATCCTCTTCTTTACACTCCGGGCAAATCACGCGAACAAGGCGCTGCGCCACAAACGCCTGAACGCTCGACGCAACAAGATATGCCTCAACCCCCATATCAATCAACCGTGTCACGCCGCTCGCTGCATCATTGGTGTGTAATGACGAAAAAACCAAATGCCCTGTGAGCGCCGTTCGGATCGCGATATCCGCGGTTTCCCGGTCACGGACCTCACCGACCATCAAAATATCCGGATCATGCCGCAGGACGCTGCGAAGCCCCGTGGCAAAATCAAAATTTACATTAGGGTTAACCTGGATCTGAGTGATCCCTTCCATTTCATATTCGATCGGATCCTCGATCGTAATGATCTTCCGCGCCGGGTCACTGATCTCGTGCAGGCACGCATAAAGCGTGGTCGTTTTTCCACTTCCCGTCGGGCCTGTGACAAAGATAACTCCATGCGGGCGGCGGATCAGATCCCGGAACTTTTTAGCATTGTCCGTATTGAACCCGAGCTTTTCCAGATCCAGCAGCGTCGTTGACGTGGGCAGGATACGAATAACCATGCTTTCACCGTGCGGGGTCGGGATCGTGGACACGCGCAAGTCCAGCGTTTGATCCTTGGTCCGAACGATCGCACTGCCATCCTGCGGAAGACGCTTTTCCGTAATGCTCAGATTCGCCATGATCTTGATGCGCGACAAGATCGCCAGAAGAAAGTGCCTGGCCTCCTGAGGAAGGTTCGCATCGATCAGAACACCGTCGACACGGTACCGGAAACGCACTTTATTGCGATACGGCTCAATATGAATATCCGTCGCCCGCTTCTGATACGCCTCAAAAATGATCTGGCTGACAAGTTTCGTAACGGATGGATCTTCTGTCTGGCGCTCAATATCCTGGATATCGGATGCGTCACCCTGATCCCTCTTCTCAGGTTCGCGCGTCAATATCTGGTCGATCGTCTCAGAGGCCAAACCATAATGTTTCTTAAAAGCCTCATCAATATCGCCGGGCGTTGCTAAAACGCAGCGCATTTCCAATTTCAAATTAACACGGACATCGTCGAGACTATGAATATCCAGCGGCTCGGTCACCGCCGCCGTCAACCGGTTCCCCTCGATCATCAGCGGCATAAAATGATAATACATGGCCACTTTGACCGGGACACGTTCGATCACGCTCTTATCGATCTGATAATTTTTAAGCTGGACGACTTCGAGCTTTAATTGTTCGGAAAGGACCTTGAGGACTTCCTGCGGGCGAAATGCGCCCTGACTGATGAGATATGAAACAAGCTTGACATTAAGGCGCCGGGCCTCAGCGCTGTATTTCAGAAGGCGTTCTTCATCCACAAGCCCGCTTTTGAGAAACGCCTCGACGACAACCTTATTGCTGACAGACTTATGCATCCTATATCCTCGGCGCTTTGCCGATCATATAAAAATCCTGAGCCTCCAGATGATCATAATCGCCCGCGAGGATCCGCTCACAGCCTGCGATATTCTCTCCGAGAGGCACATATTCGCCTTTCTTACCCGTAAAGACTTCAGACACCGCAAACGGCTGGGTCATAAAATTATACAGCTTCTCGGCGCGCTTATAGATCATCTGGTCTTCTTTACTTAACTCTTCAATACCAATGACCGCCACAATGCGCTTGAGCGCGTTGTGTTTATTAAAATGCTGAATAACACGCTGGGAGATCTCATAATGCCGCCGGCCAACAACCGCCGTATCAAGGTTAGTACATGATCTCTGCAACGGGTCGATCGCGGGATACATACCGCGCTGGACAAGATCTCGGGAAAGGACAATATTACCGTCGAGCGTTGCAAAGACCGCAACAACCGCCGGATCTGTCATATCATCCGCCGGCACATACACGGCCTGCATGGCAGTGATCGAACCGCCGCCATCAACCGAACGGATACGTTCCTGAACCGCGTTAACTTCAGACGCCATGGTCGGCTGATACCCTGTTTCAGCCGGAACACGGCCCAACAGTGTCGAAACCTCCTGGCCGCCCTGAACAAAACGGTATAAATTATCCATGAACAACAGCACATCTTTATTCTTAGCCACAAGATATTCCGCCAACGTCAACCCTGCGTTAACAACTTCAGCGCGAGCGCCCGGCGGTTGATCCATCTGCCCGAACGCAAGCATAACCTTATGCAACAGATTGCTCTCATGCAATTCATAATACAACTCATTACCTTCGCGGATGCGCTCTCCGATCCCTGTG
>JADFWS010000160.1 GCA_015234065.1 Candidatus Omnitrophota bacterium | reverse complement strand
ATGCCTTCACCGAAAAAACACATCAAACAATTCAGACGATATCCTTAAATAGAAAATCCGCAAGCTGCCGCTCTACAGGAACTTGCGGATAATGGTGGAGGTGCCGGGAATCGAACCCGGGTCCTTCAGTGTCAAAGACCAAGCTTCTACATGCGTAGACCGTCTTTATTGTCGACTCACGCGTTTCAACGGACAAACCCGCGTAAGACCAGCCCTCAACGATCTCATTTCCCCGCTGAGAGCGGCGGAGAAACCAGCCTGTTTGGTTCCAACGGCAAAGCGACAGACCCCCCTTGCCGCAGGGCTTAGTCTATTTTATTAGACTAAGACTGCTTCGGCGCCAGCCGGAGCTTCGCTTGTGGCGAAGGCCGCGGCAACCTGGTCGAACGTTAACGTTTCGTTAGCATTCATTTTTTAATGGAAGTTTAACGAGGCCAACCATCATCCTCGGCATGCAACCTGGCCCCGGCTCACTCAAGTCGAGGCCAATCACCCCCAGATATGTCTCAAAGAACGTCGTATCGGCTAAAGTATACCTCAAGGGGGCGGAAATTCAACACAATAATCCGACGGAAAGAAGATCAGCGGAAACTGCGGGTGGCGCGGGCCATCTCGCGCCTGGTATCGCGGTCCTTGATATCAGCGCGCTTATCATAAAGTTTCTTGCCCTGGGCCAGGGCGATCTCGATCTTCACCAGGCCGCGGGAAGTAATATAGATCTTTGTAGGAACACAATTAAGCTGTTTCTGAGTTAATACCCCGAATAGGCGCTTGATCTCCTGTTTATTCATCAGCAGCTTGCGTTTGCGGTCGGGGTCCTCGTTCAGATAGCTCGCCTGGGCGTAAGGCGCGATATGCAGGTTGAACAGCCAAACCTCACCCTCTTCCACACGGACATAAGCGTCCTTGAAATTGACCTCGCCGGCGCGAACGGACTTCACCTCTCCGCCTTTAAGCTCAACGCCGCATTCCCATTTATCGGTCAGAAAGTAGTTGTGGTAGGCTTTTTTATTCGTGGCGATCGGTTCGGCCATAGGACATCAAGTCCTGAAAAAGCGGAAGGTGCGCTCCAGTTCCACAACCTTCTGTTTAAGGTCATTGAACTGCCTGCGCTTGCCTTCCTCGACGTTATTCTCGCCGATGGCATGGATATCTTTCTGCACCGCCGACAGGCGCTGCTCGGCCAGGCGGACCTTGTCGCGGATGACCGTGATCATCTCGTTGAACTCATCGCTGAATGCCAGCAACTCATCACCCTTGCGCAGTTTCACCTGGTTGGTGAAATTCCCCGAAACCAGTTCCTTGAGCGTCTCCTTGAAACGGAACAGCGGGCCGGCGATCTTATGCGACATGTACAGCGTCACCGCCGCCGAAGCCGCCCCGACCAGGAACGTCACGACGATCACTGTCTGCGCCAGGAAAGGAAAGAGGAAATCCGCGGTCGTCATCACCCTGATCCTGGCCTGCACGATCGACACCGTCGTGGAATTGGAAGCGAACGAATAAAGCAGGGCCATGGTCGCGAAAGACCCCAGCGCCACCAGAAAACAGAACCTGACGATGAACCGCGTCTGGAACTCCCGGCTGATGTAATAATTGCTGCGTTTGGAGACTGACGAAGTTTCCATCGGGGCTTCTCCTTCGTTATTTGACCCTTAACATGTTCCGGTTGATATCGATCCTGGCGCCGGAGCGCAGCGACTTCATCCATTCATCGAGCAGGCGGGATTCCATCTGTTTCTGCGCCTGCGCCTTGATCTGGGGATAAACATCCTCGTAAGACTTCGTCGTGATCCCGCTCTTGACCATGTTCTCGTAGAACCGCCGCAGCTCCGGCTCGCTTAAGGTAAGGCTGCCGTCGATCTCGCGCAGCTTACGGCCAAGCGCCACGGTCGTCAGGGACTGCTCCCAGAGATGCTCGATCGACTTGAGGAATTCCCGATCCTTATCAAGCCCTTTTTTCTGGGCATCAAGCATGATCAGCTTTTCATCGATCAGGTGCTGCGCGTATTCCGCCCGGGCCTTCTCGATATCCTCCCGTTCGGCATAATCCGACTTGTCGAACCCTTCATTGAACTCCGCCAGGGTCACGCTGTAATCGTCAACGGAAAAAACGACCAGCTCTTTGGGCTTGATCCCTGAGCCGCAACCGGCAAGCAAAAAGCAAAGGGCGCACACCAGGACATTTTTTAGATTCATAGGCCATCCTTTTAAAGGTTGTTGAACTTATTCTACTATAAATCATCCCATTGACATAAAAAATCAAAGCATTTATACTATGGCACAATATTTTCTGCGGAAGTGGTGAAATGGCATACACGTAGGTCTCAGAAGCCTATGGCGCAAGCCGTGAGGGTTCAAGTCCCTCCTTCCGCACTTTTTCCTTCTATCGTCGTCGTTGTTCTCATTTTTCCCCACTTTTTGACACAGATTTTGACACAAACCTTGGACTTAATCCTGTGTCAATTCGTGTGATTTCCAGCCCCCGCTTCACATTCTCCATCCTCTTGAATCCCCGCCAGAAGCCGTAGAACTTCGTCCTTCGTTAGTGTGTCCTTCAGAAAGCCCCTTGGACGCTTCAAACCTTTGATACCTCGAGCGACGTTGGGATAGAGCTGCTCCGCCTCTAGGAA
>JADFWS010000015.1 GCA_015234065.1 Candidatus Omnitrophota bacterium | reverse complement strand
AAAAGTGCCAGCGGATCAGCAGGATCCTGCCGCGTTTCGTGCGCTGGGGCCCTGGACGGTGATGCTTCATAACGAGAAGGGACTTCCGAAAGCTATTGATGAGGCGGCATATGTTCGCCGCCCGGTTGTTGAAACTGTTCAGAAATTTTTGCTACGCATGTCCAATAGTCCAGTACTGGCTAATCTGATGGTCGCCAATGTGCCAGTTCGGATGTTAATGCCGCCGGGATTTGTTGTGAATACGCATTTTCTCTTTTTACCGGATGTGATGGACGGGAAGCGTCAGCTTATGGCCGAGCGCGATATTCGCGCGGCGCTGACATTCCTTGCGTCGAATAGGGATGGGCGCTGGCGCATGTTCCACAATTCCATTGGAGCGGGAGGAATGTTGAATAATTTGCATATTCATGCTTTTGAGCTTCCAAAAGAAATAACGGGCCTGGCGTTCGACACAGCGAAGACCGCGCTTTTGCGCGAGCGCGATTACGTCAAGGTAAGCCGCCTCGATGGGTATCCGGCAAAAGCGTTTGTATTTGAAGGAGATGAGCCGGCACGCGTTGCGGCACAGGCGGGAGCTTTCTTGAAAAATCTTCAGATCATGGGGCAACCCTACAATGTGGTGATGAGCCGCAACCGTGTGGTCGTATTTCCGCGCGGGCCAGAGCTGGTCACGATCCGTGACAAGAAATATTATTTCGGCGCTGTTGAAATGTCCGGCCTGATCGACGCGCCAAACGCTGATATGCAGCAGTCGCTGACCGAAGATGAGATCAAAGGCTTGCTGACCGAAGCAACCATCGACGATGTAAAGTTCGCAGAGCTTACCCGAATGGTAACGGATCCGGCGATGATCAATATTCCAACCTCTTTCGCTCTGGCGGCTAATGTGCCGAACTCGGCGATGTCTATCGGGGACGTTGCAATATATGCTGTTGTGGGAGTTTTGAGTCTTTCGGCAGTGTCGATAGCATGGTTTTGGATCAAGGCGTCCTTGCTGGCAAAGGAATATCCGGAGGTTTATAACCGATTGCAAAAAGAGGTTCCGCAAGGCTTGGATTATTATAGAAAAGTCGCGATCGCAGATCTTTTGCCCAGAGCCGTGAACCTGCTTCGGGCGGGGAAAGAATTTGAAGTAAAATATACGCCTCGCGTAACCGCCATCAGGCCGGTGCATCTATTTTATAACGATGGCCGCCCGTCAGATGTACAAGACAGATCGGTCGTTATCAGGCGTGATAAAGTTGAAGTTGTTGCTGTTGAGAATGCCATGATCAATATCCCAACATTCCTCTCCCTGGTCGCGAATAGGGCGGATAATCAGGCGATGGTGAGCGAGGTTATGCAATGGCTTCAGGCGAATCCTGGGTTGGTTATTGCCGGGGTGGTGGCCAAAGGCGCTGCCGTCTTAATGGCAAGGGCTTGGTGGCTGAAGAATACAGTTGCGGGAAGATTGCGGTTACAGAAAATCGAAGCGGAAAAGTTACGTGAGCAGAAAGAGTTGTATTTGTTTAGAATTAAAGCGCTTGAACAAAAAGCTGAAGAAGGGCGATTAGCTGGGGAGGCGGAAACTTCAGCGGGAGTTGATAATGATATGGAGATAGAGTATGGATTGACTCCAGAGGAGCAGGAGCGGAATGAGATGATGGCAAAGAGTGATACTGCAAGTTCTGGTGGACAGCCGTATATTCAGTCACATCCGATTGGATGGACAACGAAAAAAGGGAGTAATAATTCGGCGATGACGGGAAGCATGGACGGTGGTATCGACATCCAGAACATTAACGTCGCGCATAAGAAGGGCAGTGCCAAGATTCAGTTTAACGATGACGCCTTGCGCGCTGTACTGAAGAATGGATTTAGTGGTTTTACGCCTCTGATCATGAACATCTCGACGATGGAAAGTCCGTTGGCAGCGCTGGGGATCAATTAATAGGAGCCGGGTCGGACTTTAGTCCGCCTGATATTTGGTTGACACAAGGTTGGCCGCTACCTTCCAATGGCATTGTTGTGATAATATAACGCCATGAGCTTAAATCAGTGGTTTAAAGATAAAGAACGCGCCTGGGAAGCCCAATGCGTGAACTGCGGCGCCTGCTGTGGTTTATTTGAAGATCCCTGCGAACACCTTGTTATGTCGCCGGAAGGGAAGTCGGCCTGCCGGATCTATCCGTATCGCCTGGGGCCGCAAAAAAGCGTTGCAGGGGAGCCGTTTACCTGTGTGAATATCCGAAGCAAGCTGAACAGTTCCTGGCCTGGGGATGAGCATTGCGGATATAAGCGGGTATAAGTAATCTCCCCTTTTCAATTTTCAAATGCCTGTGCTATAATCCCCAACCTATGCCAAAACAATTACTTCGTTTGTATCATAATCTTGAATTTGACGAGGTCAAAAGTCATACGCTGGAATATGGCGTCCTGTCCGGAGTGTGTTCGAAGTGCAAGAATATTGATGTTAAACTTGACGCGACTGCCTGTCCTCAATGCGCGACGCCGTTTAAATACATTGCTTTTCAGAATGTGCGGGAGCATATTCCGAAAATGCTGCGGATCCAGGCCGAACGGCCGAATGTATTTTTCCTGGATTATCAGGATTTCAAGCGCGTGGAAGGTGAACAGCGGGCGCGGAATATTTTAGGATAATGTTATGATAAAAAAAGACCGTTTGATCAGACTTACCCAGAAAGTCCTTGCGATTGATTCTCAGAATCCGCCGGGAAATGAAGCCGCGATCGCGGATTTTGTGGCTAAAGATATGAAGGCGCTTGGCCTGGAGGTCAAGGTTTTAACATATAAGAAGAATCGGCCGAATGTGATCGCGACGCTTAAAGGTTCGCTTGCGCGTGCTCAGGCCTCAAAAGAGGCGCTTCTTTTGACCCCGCACACCGATGTTGTGCCGATCGGTACAGGGTGGAAGTTTGATCCGTTTGGCAAAGATATTAAAAGTGGCCGGATCTATGGCCGCGGCACGTCCGACGATAAGGGGAACCTGGCCTGTGCCATGGAAGCGTTGCGTTCGCTTGTAGAGGATGGGTTTAAGCCGCGCAAGGATATTATCCTGGCCGCCACGTCCGACGAAGAGACGGGCAGCCATGCCGGGATCAAGCCGTTATTGGAAAAGAAGGTGCTTAAGCCCGGGTTGGCGCTGGTCCTGGATTCTGTGGATTTTGATACCGTCATCGCGCAGAAGGGCCTCTTGCATACACGTGTGCGCGTGTTCGGGAAAAAGGCCCATGGCGCGACGAATTGGCGGGGCATTAATGCGATCGAGCAGGCCGCGCAGATCATCCGCCGGCTTAAAAAACACGAATGGTCGTTTAAAAAACACGAACTCTTGAATCACCCGACCGTGAATATCGGGACGATCAAGGGCGGAGACAAGGTGAACATGGTCGCGGATTTGTGCGAGTTTTCGATCGATATCCGTTATATGCCGCGGATGAGCCCTGACAAGGTGATCAATGTCGTGAAAAAGACGGTAGAGTCAGTCACTACGGATTATGAATTTATCATTGATGACCTTCAGCTCCCGTACGAGGTCGACGCGAAGAATACATATGTGGCCACGTTCTTGAATGCTGCGCATAAGCTCGGCCAGAACGCCCGGTTAAAAGGTTCCGACGGCGCGACCGTGATCTCATTTTTTCAGCATCATGATATCCAGGCTTTTGCAACAGGGTTCGGTAAGAGCGGGACCTTGCACGCGAACGATGAGTATGCGGAGATCAAGACGTTGTATAACGGCACCCGCGTCCTCGAACAATTCATCAGGGATTATGACAAAATTTAGCCTTTTTCTAACAGCGGTTCTTTTGTTCACGCCGATGGCGGCTCAGGCACAGGCGCCTTTTACAAAGGGCGAGGTCATTCATTACAATGTAAAACAGATGGGGATCAAGGCTGGAGAAGCGACGCTGAAATTCGCCGGAGACACGTATCGAGACGGCCAAAAATATACGCTGGTTATTTTTACGGCCCGTGGATTCGCCTTTTTTGATGAGGAACGTATTTTTCTTGATATGGCGACACTTTTGCCGAAGATCGTGATGCGGGATTTGAATATCTCGGGTAAGAAAGAAAATATCATGGAAGAATATTTCCAGGATAAAGGGCTTGTCCGTGTCACCAAGATGCTAGGGGACCAGTCGAGTTCGGTTGTTGAGTTGAAGAAAAAAGGGCCGATCGAGAATATTTACGGCTTTTTGTACCGCTTGCGCATGAAAGGCCCGGTGGCTATTGGCATGAAGATGGATCTTAATTTGCCGACGGTCAATATTGTGCTTGAGGCTAAGAAAGAAGTGCCTTTGGAAGTGGCCGGCCAGCGCGTGACCGCGGTCATGCTGAAAAGCGTGCCGGATAAGTACACCCTGTGGTTTGACAAGACCGAAAAGGTACTGCCGCTGCGTATTGCCGGGGCTTTAGGGTTTTCGAATACAGTGATGACATTTGTCAGGGTAGATTATGAGAAAGAAGCGGCTTTCAGTGAAAAAGAATAAATTCCCGGATAAGACCGGCCATTACGGAGACCTCGGCGGTCGCTTTGTCCCTGAAACGCTCATGGCGATCCTCATCGACCTTGAGCAGGAGCTCAAGAACGCGCTCAAGGATCCGGCGTTCAAGAAAGAATTTCGTTATTATCTGAAGGATTTTGCCAATCGTCCGACGAGCCTTTATTATGCTGAGCGCCTGAGCCGTGAGCTGAAAACGCTTAAAGTATATTTGAAGCGTGAAGATCTTTTGCATACAGGCGCGCATAAGATCAATAATACGCTCGGCCAGATCATTCTTGCGCGCCGCATGAAAAAGACGCGGATCATTGCCGAGACCGGCGCGGGCCAGCATGGTGTGGCGACAGCGACGGTGTGTGCATTGTTTGGCCTGAAATGCGTTGTGTACATGGGGGCTGAGGATGTCAAGCGTCAGGCCCTCAATGTGGTGCGCATGCGCTTATTGGGCGCGGAAGTGGTTCCTGTTCAGAGCGGCACAAAGACGCTTAAAGATGCCATGAATGAAGCTATTCGCGACTGGGTCACGAATGTCAAAGATACATATTATCTTATTGGCACCGTGGCAGGCCCGCACCCGTATCCCATGATGGTGCGTGAATTTCAAAAGATCATTGGTCAGGAAGCGCGCCAGCAGTTTTTGAAGAAAGAAAAGAAATTGCCGGATTATGTGCTGGCCTGCGTAGGCGGCGGCAGTAATGCCATGGGTATTTTCTATCCGTTCTTTTATGATGCATCGGTCAGCCTTATTGGCGTCGAGGCGGCAGGGCATGGGCTTGATACCGGCGCTCATTCGGCCGCGATCTGTAAGGGCGCTGCGGGTGTGCTTCATGGGTGCAAGAGTGCGCTGTTGCAGAACGCGGACGGACAGGTTCAAAATGCGCATTCGATCGCGGCTGGGCTTGATTATCCGGGGGTTGGGCCGGAACATTATTATTACAAAAAGATCGGCCGTGCCGATTATGTGGCGATCACGGATAAGGAAGCCATTGGCGGGTTGAAGCTGCTCTCGAGGACAGAGGGGATCATCCCGGCGCTGGAATCGTCGCATGCGCTGGCGTATTTACCGAAACTGGCCCGGCAGGTTAAAGGGAAAAAGACGGTCATTGTCTGCCTTTCCGGCCGTGGGGATAAAGATATGGGAACGATCCAAGAGGTCCTTGACCATGAATCGCATTGACCTTAAATTTCAGCAATTGCGCAAGGCCGGCAAAAAGGCTTTTATCGCGTATATTACGGCGGGTTATCCGTCGCTTGAGGCCACGGAAGCGTTGGTTTTGGCGTTGGAAGAATCAGGGGCGGATATCATTGAATTGGGCATTCCGTTTTCAGATCCTATGGCCGACGGCCCGACCATTCAGGAAGCTTCGTTCAAGGCGCTGGAGAATGGCACCACGGTGCGCAAGATCCTGGATATGGTGCGCGCTATTCGCCGGGTATCCAATATTCCGCTGGCGCTCATGACGTATTATAATCCTGTATTTCATGTTGGTGACGCGCATTTTGTAGAAGCTGCGGCGGCTGCCGGCATTGATGGGCTGATCATTCCGGACCTTCCGCCTGATGAGGCTAAAGAGCTTCGCGCGGCGTGCCTGGCGCATGATGTGGCGAACATTTTCTTTTTATCACCGACGACAACCGCGGCGCGTATCGCCCCGATCGCGAAAGCTTCAACCGGGTTTATTTATTTTGTATCTGTGGCCGGGGTGACTGGCAGTCGCAAGAGCATTCCGGCTGAAATCGCACGGGATATCCGTGCTGCGAAAAAGGTGACGGATAAGCCGGTGTGTATTGGATTCGGCGTGTCGACCCCCGAAGAAGTGAAGGCCATGGCCAATATCTCTGATGGTGTTATCGTCGGAAGCGCTATTATTAAGGAAATCACCAAGCATTCAGGTCAAAAAGATATGCCTGCCCGTGTGGCGGCATTCGTTCAAAAACTGTCATCAGCCCTGTAGGGACCGGCCTTGTGTCGGCCCATGAATACATGTATAAGAAATCTACTCTTTCCAATAATCTCCGTGTTATTTCCAATGAACTAAAAGATCGCGAAAGCGCTGCTCTGGGTATCTGGGTCGGTGTGGGCGGGCGCTTTGAAGATGATGTCAATAAGGGCGCCGCGCATTTTCTTGAGCACACGCTTTTTCGCGGATCTTTGAAATATTCCTGTAATGATATTAAAAGCATGATCGAGGGCGTCGGCGGGAATTTGAATGCTTTTACCGGCGAAGAACAGACCTGTTATTACGCAAAAGTCCCGGCTAAATATTTTGAAGAAACACTCGATATCCTGTCGGACATGGTCTTTTTTCCAATGATCCAGAAGAATGATATTGAGCGTGAGCGCACGATCATTCTCGAAGAGATCAAGATGTACCATGATCTTCCGCAACATTATGTGCTCGAACTTTTAGATGGCCTGATTTGGCCGGATCATCCGCTGGGAAAGAATCTCGCCGGGACAAAAGAAACCGTGGGGGCCATGACCCAGGCGGGGTTACGCGCATATCATCAGCAGTATTACACGCCGGACAACATTGTGGTGTCAGCATGCGGGAATTTTTCGCATGAGGCTTTGGTTGAGCGGCTGGAAGAGAAGTTGCATAATTTCCAGGGCAAGAAGACGGGCATTTGCCTGCCGTTCCAGGGGGAGCAGAAAAAAGCGCAGGTGCAATTCTTTCGTAAACCTACTGAGCAGATGCATGTGGCGCTTGGCGTTCCTGGCCTTAAGACAGACCATCCGGACACGTACGCGCTGGCGCTGTTGAATATTATTCTCGGGGGGAACATGTCGAGCCGCCTTTTTGACGAATTACGCGAAAAGCGGGGCTTGGCATATTCGATCTACAGCACGACCAAGACGTATGATGATACCGGCCTTTTTATGGTCAAGGCGGGCGTGGATAATGCCAAGCTGGTAGATACTGTCGAGCTGATCGTGAAAATTTTGCGTCAGATCAAGCGTGGTGGCGTCAAGGATGAAGAATTCGTTCGCGGCCGTGAATATTTTCTCGGCCAGTTTGTTCTGGGCCTCGAAGATACGCTGGATCATATGATGTGGGTGGGCGAGAGCCTGATCGAGCGCAATCGTATTCGCACGCTGGGTGAGGTTGTTTATCGCGTGAACGGCCTGACCCCGGATGATATCCGCCGTGTGGCGTCAGATCTTTTCAAGGAAAAGAAATTCAATCTCGCTGTCGTCGGGCCGGTTAAAGAAGAGCAGGAAACGGCGCTTCGCAAAATCATGGCTGTAGATGATAAAAAACAGGATAAATCGGCTTGAAACTTGCTTTTAGGGATTGACAGCCGGTTGGTTCTCGATTACACTCAAGACTATATTTTAACCTTATCAAGGAGGGTTCTATGGAAAAGTTGTCTTTTTATGATGTAAAATCCAAGAAGAAGTTCGACTCCGATGAATACAGGGTTGAGGAGAAGAGCGGAAGGTTCTTCGCGGTTGTGAAGTCCCCGAACGGCCCGCACGATTGCTGGAGAGTTTTAGGCAAAGATCAGGCCGCTAAATTAAAGAAATAAGCGGATCATTTTGAACAAAGTAACCCGACCATCGGAATCACTGAAGCTGGCCAAGAGGATCGCCGCTCTCGCTATCGATAAGAAAGCTGAGAACGTGGTGGTCCTGCAGATGGGTGAGATCGTCAATTATTGCGACTATTTCGTGATCTGTTCAGCCACGACGGGGCGTCACGTCCGTGCCGTAGCGAGCGGCGTTGAACAGGGCCTCGACGAGCTTGGAGTGAATGTCCGCCTCAAGCAGGGCCTTGATTCTGCAAGCCGTTCAAGAGGTTTCACCTTCAGCGAGGGCCATGCGGTTCAGGACGAATTATCTGCCGGTGCGTGGGTCCTTCTTGACCTCGGTGATATTGTGGTCCATGTTTTTGAAGGTTCAACGAGAGAGTTTTACGCGCTGGATTTCCTCTGGAAAGAAGCTGTTCAGATCGATTGGCAAAAGAAGTAAAGTCCATGCTTGCCCGTATCCGTCACGATATTAATATTGAGATCCGTTTGGCTCTTGCTGTTTTGGGCGAGATCCCGTCCGTCCCCGACATTTCCGTCGAGGCTCCTGCGTTCAAAGAGCACGGAGACCTGGCGTGCAATGTTGCGCTTCAATTATCCAAACAATTGAAAAGAAATCCGCTGGAGATCGCTGGCAGTATTAAGGCTGCGCTGGACCTGCGGCTGGCAGAGCTTCCTTTAAAAGGCGTGGTTTCGTCCGTCGAGGTCTTAAAACCCGGCTTTATCAATTTTCGCCTGACCCCGGGAGCGTACAGGAGCGTCCTAAAAGATATTCGTTTCAGGGGCCAGGATTTTGGCCGTACCAATTCAGGTAAAGGTAAACGGGTCCTCGTGGAATTCGTTTCTGCGAATCCGACGGGGCCGCTCACGGTCGCGCATGCGCGCCAGGCCGCGGTGGGCGATGTTCTGGTGAATGTTCTTAACGCCACCGGGCATTATGCTGAGCGCGAATTTTATGTTAATGACGGCGGGAATCAGATCCGCACGCTCGGGAAGTCGGTTCAGCTAAGGACTTTTGAGCTTTTTGGTGCCACGGTGGATTATCCTGAGGATTGTTATCAGGGCGGTTATATCCACGACATGGCAAAGATTTTCGCGGATCAGAAAAAGATCGCATCTCTTGATGCGGCCAAAGCTGTTGCGGTTGAGGAGTACTCAGGATTTGGAAAATCGTACTTGATGGATGTTATCCGGGAAGATCTGCGGCTTTTTCGGGTCAAGTTCGACAATTGGTCTTTTGAAAGTGAAATAGCAACGCCGGAAAAGATCGAGGAAACGCTCGAAGACCTCAGGCATAAGGGATTTATTTACGAAAAAGAGGGGGCTTTGTGGTTCAAGTCGACCCAGTTCGGGGACGACAAGGACCGCGTGGTCAAGAAGTCCGACGGGTTTTATACGTATCTGGCGCCGGACATTGTGTATCACAAATATAAATACAGCCGCGGGTTTGACCTGCTGGTGGATATTTTAGGGCCGGATCATCATGGGTATATTCCACGCATCAAGGCTGCGGCGGCAGCGCTCGGCAAGGATGTGAACGCGCTTGAGGGGCTCATTATTCAGCTGGCGACGATCTTCCGTGACGGCAAGCAATTGCGCATGTCTACTCGTGCCGGCGAGTTTATCAGCCTCCGTGAAGTGGTCACCGAGGTTGGCACAGATGCCGGGCGTTTCTTTATGCTGATGCGGCAGGTGAACCAACAGCTCGAATTTGATATTGATCTGGCTAAAAAACAGGCGCCGGAAAATCCGGTGTATTATATTCAGTATGCGCATGCGCGTATTCACCGGATACTGGATAAGGCGAAAGACGAAGCAGGTCTTCTTCCGGCAGAAGATTTCTTAAAACTGGCCCAGGAAGAAGAGCTTGACCTGATCAAGAAGATCGCGCAATTCCCGGAATTCCTTGATTTGTGTGCCAAGGGCCTTGATCCGTCGCCGCTGACGCGTTATATGCAGGAATTGGCAGGAGTATTCCATCGGTTTTATGATCGCTGCCGTGTGATCGACGAGGATAAAACGATTTCTTCTGAACGCCTGGCCCTCATTGATGCCACGCGCGTTACTCTTGCGAACGGCCTCAAGCTTCTCGGTGTTACCGCCCCTGAAAAGATGTAGGAACACGCCCGTCATTCCGAACGCAGTGAGGCATCCCCAAGGTTTTTATTTATGGCTAAAAAATGGGTTTTAAAAAATACGGACTCTGCGCGCCGTGCGGGTCTTGCTAAAGAACTGAATGTCCATCCGGTCATTGCTCAAATTTTACTGAATCGCGGGATCAACGATCCTGTGATAGCGGCATCTTTTTTGAAGCCAGACCTTGCCCGGTTGTATGATCCTTTTTTGCTGAAAGATATGGATAAGGCCGTATCCCGCCTTAAGCAGGCGGTTGCGAGCGGGGAGAATGTGCTTGTCTATGGAGATTATGACGTTGATGGCGTGACAGCGACAGCGGTTGTCTTTCGGATGCTCAAACGTTTAAATGTTAAGGCAAGAACATATATTCCACATCGCATGGAAGAAGGGTACGGCCTTAACGAAGACATTATTCCTCTGGCCAAGTCTACGCAGGTATCGCTTATTATCACCGTCGATTGCGGGATCACCGCTATTGCCGAAGCGGCGGCACTAAAGCGTGAAGGGATTGATCTGATCGTGATCGATCATCATGAGCCTGAAGGTGATTCGATCCCTGATGCTGTGGCGGTCATTGATCCCAAACAGGCGGCGTGTGCCTATCCTTTTAAGGGTTTAGCCGGTGTTGGGCTTGCGGCAAAATTTGTCCAGGCCATGACCGGAAAGTTTCCGGAGAATGACTTGGATCTTGTTGCCCTCGGGACGATCGCGGATGTTGTGCCTTTGTGTGGTGAGAACCGTATTATTGTCACATTTGGCCTTCCGGTCTTAACGCGGACAAGTAAGCCGGGCCTTCGGGCGCTGATTGAAAGTGCGCGCATGGGCGGCAAGCCAATGAGCCCGTATTCCGTCGGATTTGGGCTGGGACCAAGGCTTAATGCCGCAGGTCGTATGGGGACCGCGAACACGTCGTTAGATCTGCTGTTATGTGACGATGCGGATAATGCCGCGGCGTTGGCACAGGCGCTGGAAGTGCATAATAAAGACCGTCAGAAACTGCAGAGTTCGCTGGTGGATGAGGCGATGGCGATCATTGATGCGGATCCGTCTTATGCAAAAGACGCGGTTATTGTTGTTTATAAAGAGGGTTGGCACAAGGGGGTCCTCGGGATCGCCGCGTCGAAGATTACAGATAAATTTGGGAAACCCTCGGTTGTTATTGCCGTGGAGAATGGCTTCGGGTGCGGCTCCGCGCGCTCGATCGAAGGGTTTGCGTTAAATGAAGCGTTTGCCCATTGTGCGTCGTTGCTGGGATCTTTTGGCGGGCACGAACGCGCGGCAGGGCTAAAGCTTCAAAGCAGTCGTATTGTTGAATTTCGTACGATGGTGAATACATTCGCGGCAGAAGCGCTGGCCGGAAAAGATATAGTTCCGACGTTGCTTTTAGATGCCGAGCTTCCGATCAATCATGCGACGATGGACATGGTCATGACGCTCGAAAGCTTGGCGCCGCATGGGGAGGGGAATCCGGCGCCGATTTTTGGGACTCGCCGGTTGATGGTTAAGTCCCGCCCGCAAACCATGGGAAAAGATACGATCAAGTTTTGGGTAACTGACGGCAAGGAAACTCTTTCCGCCGTTGGGTTTGGGATGGCTACAGAGTATGGGTCTTTGCGCATGGGCCAGGCCATTGACATTGCGTATACGCTGGGCATTGACGACTGGAATAAAACCCCGGTTCCGCAGATCATGCTTAAAGACCTCCGCATTTTGACGAAATAAGGGGATAATAAAAAACCTCAACAATAGTGTTGAGGTTTTTTTGTTGTAAGTTTGTATTACACCTGCTTAAGGCAGGGGAGCTGTTAAACTTTGGAGGCAGCTGCGGCGCGCTTGACGGACGCTTTGCCAGCCTTAACGATCTTGCCAGCCTTGATCATTCGTGCGGAAACAAGCGCGTAACGAACCGTGCCCTTTTCATCGATGATCTTGATACGTTGAAGATTTGGCTTAATCACGCGCAGTGTTTTGCCGACGATCTTGGAACCGGCGCCACCCTTACGGCGTACCATACCGCGTCTTTTATATTTGCGGCCAGCCTGTGGACCCGCACCTGAAACAACGCAAACTCTTGCCATATAAATACCTCTTTTTTAAATACGATTGTAATTTGAGAACATGATTTTAATGGTTAAGGGGTGAATGTCAAGGATAAAAATAACAGCTAATAAGCTCTCACGCCGTTCTCTGCTCCAAGCTTTATGTTATAATGCATTTTTTCAACCGAAAGGAACACAATGGGTTTACGTAATTTATTCGTTTATCAACCGCGGACGTTCGTCCCTCAGGATGCTCATTTAACTGATAAAGACACGATCGTCGGGCTTTTGCGTCGGCTTTTAGATCGGAACATTTCATCGTCGAATGATCTTGAGAAGTGGCTTCTTCACGCATCTGAGTTAGGAGCGGCGGTGGGCCAGGCTGCCAGTATTTTGTATATTGAAATGACGTGCCAGACCGATGACCCAAAGAGGGCCAAGGCGTATCAGGATTTCGTCGAGAATGTTGAGCCCGTGATCAAGCCGTTATCGGATGAGATGAACAGGAAATATTTAAAATTGCGTGAGACGCTCGAGTTGCCAAAAGAGCGGTATCTGGTATATGACCGCGCAGTAAAGACAGCGGTCGAGATGTTTTGTGCTGAGAATATCCCTCTGCAGACAGAGCTGGCCCTTTTATCTCAAGAGTATCAGGCGGTGAGTGGCGTCATGACCGTGGAATTCGACGGCAAAGAGCGCACGCTTCCTGAAATGTCAAAATTCCTTCTTGAAAATGACCGGGCGCTTCGTGAACGGGCCTGGCGCGCGGTTGCGGCTCGCCGGCTTAAAGACGCCGGGAAGTTTGAGGAAATTTTTGATAAAATGCGCGCGCTTCGTCAGAAAATTGCCGTTAACGCGAAGTTCGCGAATTACCGGGATTATCAATTTAAAGCGTATTTGCGTTTTGATTATACACCAGAAGATTGCAAGGCGTATCATCGGGCCATCAAGGAAGTGATCGTTCCGCTGCGTCGGGAAATGGATGCCAGGCGTTGCAGGGAAATGAAACTTGCTGAACTTAAACCCTGGGATGCGGCTGTCGATCCGCTTGGCCGCACAGCGTTGAAGCCGTTTACAAAAGCCGAGGAGCTTACCGGCGGTGTGGGCCGCATGATGGCGCGGCTCGATCCGGAGCTTGCCGGTTTGTATGAAGATATGAAAGGCCACGGGCTTCTTGATCTTGAAAATCGTAAAGGCAAGGCGCCGGGCGGGTATCAAAATACGCTGACCGAAGCGCGCAAGCCGTTTATTTTTATGAACGCGATCGGCATTGATGATGATGTGCGGACACTGCTGCATGAATCAGGCCATGCTTTTCATGCGTATCTTTGCGCGCATGATCCGCTGGATGATTATCGTCATGCGCCGATGGAATTTTGCGAAGTGGCGTCGATGTCCATGGAGCTGATGGCGGACAAATTCATGGGTGAATTTTATTCAGAAGAAGCCGCCCGTCGTTCATCGATCGAGCATTTGGAAGGAGTGGTGGCGACCCTTGCGTGGGTTGCCACGATCGATAGTTTTCAGCACTGGATCTATGAGAATCCAAACCATACGGCCGAAGACCGCCGGACAGCATGGCTTAAGGCGCATGCGGATTTTGGCGGCAACGTGATGAATTGGGATGGCCTCGACGCAGAAAGAGCGAGCCTGTGGCATCGTCAGCTGCATATTTTTGAAGTGCCATTTTACTATATCGAATACGGGATCGCCCAGCTTGGCGCACTTGGGATTTGGCGCCAATTTCGGCACAATCCGGCACAAGCGCTTGTCAATTATAAGAAGGCGTTGACGCTCGGAGGTTCAAGGCCGCTGCCGGAGCTATTTCAGGCCGCTGGGCTCACGTTTGGTTTTTCAAAAGACATGATCGCGCCGTTGATGGATGAAGTCACTGCGGAGTGGAAGAGGCTTTCATGAAAGACAGGAAAATTTACGCAGGAAAATATTTGAGCCTGGTTGTCCGCGACGGATGGGAGTATATCGAGCGCGTGAATTGCGATGGCGTGGTGATCATTGTCAGCAAGACGGACGACGACAAGATTATTTTTGTCGAACAGTTCCGTCGGCCAGTCCAGCGTCAAGTGATCGGGTTTCCGGCAGGGCTTGTGGGCGATGACCGCGGCACGCGCGGTGAAAGCTTTGCTGAAGCGGCTAAAAGGGAAATGGTCGAGGAAACAGGATATTTACCAAGAAAGATCAAAACACTTTTTGTAGGGCCGGTATCTGCGGGCATGTGCAAGGATATGGTCACGATCGTGCACGCTTCAGGGCTTAAGAAAGTGGGGCCAGGTGGCGGGATCGATGATCTCGAAGACATCAAGGTGCACGAGGTGCCGTTACGCACAGTGGATGCGTGGATTAAGCGCCAGCAAAAAAAAGGCCTTTTGGTCGCTCCTAATGTATTCACAGGCATTTATTTCTTAAAGAATTGGATTAAATGATCCGTAAATTATCTCATGAAGAGGTCATTGCGCGTCAGATGACACAATGCCGTTTGCCGCGTGTTCCTGTCGTTGCTGTCCTCGATAATATTCGCAGCCTGAACAATGTGGGATCCATGTTTCGGACCGCGGACGGGGCCGGCCTGCAAAAGCTGTATCTTTGTGGTATCACAGGATATCCTCCGCAAGGAGATATTGCTAAAACAGCACTCGGGGCTGAGGAAAGCGTTGCTTGGGAGTATCGGAAAGATATTGTCATGACGCTTCAGGAGCTTAAGGCGCGGGGGTATACAATTGTTATCCTTGAGCAGGCTGAAAGGGCTATCGCGTGTGAGGAATATAAGCCGCAAGGGCCTGTGTGTCTCGTCGTTGGTAATGAGGTCGAAGGCGTATCGGATGCGGTTGCAGCGCTTGCGGATATTGCGATCGAGATCCCGATGCGGGGTGTCAAGAATTCCTTGAATGTCTCCGTTGCATTTGGCGTGGCCGTCTTCTTTTTACGTCAGGCGCTCTTCGGGGAGGCATAAAAAATCATTTGACGAAAACACTTGCGGTGCTAGAATTTACCCATTCTAGCAATACGTTCAACGAAAGGATTCGCCGTGCAAATAGATCGTGCAAAGCTACTTCAGATCAAGGAAGTTGTGGAAGAGATCAATCGTCATAAGTGGCTGCAGAGTGAAATGGTCGGTTATGACGTGGGTTTCGACAAGGCCGCAAGCGACTGGTTTGACAAGCATGCGACGGCGTGGGTCGGGTATCACGGCACCAAATGTTGCAAAGACACGAAGAAGCCCTGTAAGAAGTGATCTTGCTCGAACATGAGCTGAAATAGACGATAACGAGGGTCTTAGAAATAAGGCCCTCTTTTTTTACGTTTAACATATTAAAAGGGAGTCTGAAGTTATGTACAAGATCGTTTTGATCCGTCATGGGGAAAGCACCTGGAACAAAGAGAATCGTTTTACCGGCTGGGTGGATGTCGACCTTGCGCCGAATGGGGTTCAGGAGGCCGAGGAAGCCGGCGAAGTCCTTAAAAAAGAAGGCTATGTGTTTGATCTGGCGTATACATCGCTCTTACGCCGTGCCAATAAAACCCTCAATACCGTCCTTGATAAGATGGATCTTCTGTGGATACCGGTTAAAAAGAATTGGGCGTTGAATGAGCGGCATTACGGGGCGCTTCAGGGGCTGGATAAGGCCGAGACGCTCAAAAAATATGGTGAAGAGAAATTCAAGCAGTGGCGCCGCAGTTATGATGTTCCGCCGCCGCCGCTGACAAAAGATAATGCCATGTATCCGGGGAAAGACCTGCGTTATCAGGATGTGGCGCCTGAACAGCTTCCGGTGACCGAGTGCCTCAAGGATTGTGTGGCGCGCGTTCTGCCGTACTGGTTTGTTGAGATCGTCCCGTCGATCCTTAAGGGCAAGAAGATCATTATTGGCGCGCATGGCAACTCCCTTCGTGCGCTCGTCAAGCATATCAAGGGCATCAGTGATGCGGATATTGCAGAATTAAATATTCCGACGGCAATTCCGCTGGTGATCGAGCTGGATCGTGACCTCAAGTATGTGAAGGATTATTATTTGGGTGATCAAGCCAAGATCCAGGCCAAGATCTCGGGCGTGGCTAATCAGGGGAAGAAATAAGGCGTAAGATTTTCTGATATTTGATTGACCTTGCTGACAGCGAATTTTATAATCACACGTGTTGTCAGGAGGCCATGTTGAACGCGCTGTATTAAACAACATCTTCAGAGCCGTTGGGATAAAGTTCCCGGCGGCTCTTTTCATTTTCCGCCGGCAGTTCGGTGGGCGTGTAAAGGACCATTGATAAGGAGGACTGGATGACAACAAAAGTTCTTACCAAGGGCAAGGTGAAGTGGTTCAATAATCAGAAAGGATACGGGTTCGTCAATCCTGAAGGTGCGGAGGGGCGCGATATTTTTGTGCACTATTCTGCCATTCAGGGCGACGGATATAAAACACTGAAAGAAGGGCAGGATGTGGAGTTTGACCTTTCGGACGGCCCTAAAGGTGAAATGGCGCTCAATGTGGTGAAACTTGGATAATGCCTTATTACAGGCGGGGTGATAAAAGCCTGCCTCATAAGGGCAGGCTTTTTTATGGTAAGCAGGGAACATGGATCAAAGAAAAGTCCTAAAAAAGAATCAAACGCAATATCAGGTGGGCATTAAGCTGCCGGCTTCTTTGGCCGCGGTTCAGACCATGCGCATGGTTTTAATGTCAGCCGGGTTTGACGGGTCTCTGCTCGTTGAGGAGGAGGGGCGCGCGGGAAAAGTGTTGTCACTTTTTTTCTGTGAGAGAGGGTTGGCGCAAAAGGCGTTGTTGCAGTTGCGCGCGCTACACTTGAAAAAGGTGCGGCTTTTTATGAAAACCCATCATGAACGGGATTGGTCCACAGCCTGGAAAAGAGGATGGAAGCCGTTTTCGTTAACAAGGCGTTTCCATGTGATCCCGCTTTGGCAGGATAAACGTACTTGCCCTCGAGGAAAGATGCCGATTTATCTTGAGACGACAAATGCTTTTGGCACCGGGCTGCATGAGACCACGCGTTTTACCGCTGGCCTTATTGAGGCGCTTGAAGGGGCTTTCAGCTCGTTTCTTGATGTTGGCACCGGAAGCGGCATTCTCGCCATAGTTGCTTTAAAATGCGGGGCAACGCGCGTTGCTGGGTTTGATATTGACCCCGATGCGGTCCGGGCTGCGCACCATAATTTGAAGGCGAATGGGCTGGCGTGTTCGTTGAAAGCCGCGGATGTTAAGGATTTTGAACCGGCCCGGCTTTTTGATCTGGTCGCGGCTAATCTTATTACGCAGGACCTCATGGAATTCCGGGACAGGATCGTTTCATGCGTTCAGCCCGGCGGGCATCTTATTATTTCCGGGGTGTCACTAAAGAATGTCCCCAAAGTAAAGAAGGCGTTTGCGTTGCCGTTTCTTGCAATAAAGATCATTGTAAAAGGCAAAGAGTGGGCTGCGTTTCTTTTTGAGGTGACGCCATGATCCGTGAAAAGGATCTCAAAGAGATTTTTATCCGTGCCTCGGGCCCGGGCGGCCAGAATGTGAACAAGGTCTCGACCGCGGTCATGCTTCAGCATATTCCGACAGGCTTGATGATCAAATGCCAGGAATTCCGGACACAGCATCAGAATCGGGTCCGTGCCAGAGAGCTTCTCGTGGAAACGCTGGCGCGGCGCATGCAGGAAAGGCGTGCGGCTGCGACTGCTATGATTGAAAAAGCCCGCCGGCAAACCCGCAAGCGTTCCAAAGCGGCCAAAGAACGGATGTTGCAGGCTAAAAAACGCCATTCAGTCCGAAAGTTGGCCCGCGGCAAAGTCTGTGACGAATGAGTTGCAACGAGCCTTTCGCCTGATATAATCCATAAATCCCATGATGAAGTCCATTTTCAACAATAATTATATTTTAAACGCGGTTCTTCTTTTGGCAGTTGTTCTTGGCCTTGTTTTAAGGGTTTATGGCCTGGGGAATAGCGGCATCTTCTTTTATGATGAGGCCATGTATTATGACCATACGTTGCCTGTCCTTGATTTTATAAGCAAACATCATCTGGCGGGTTTTTCGGATTGGTCTAAAGCGGCGATGGTGTATCTTCAAGTTGCGCTGAGTTTTACCAAGCCCATATGGATCTTTATCGTGGATTCCCGCTGTCTTCTCGGGCAGATGACGAATTGGGATTATGCGAAATATGCGTCATGTCTTTTTGGGATATTGACACTGCCGCTCATGTTTTTATTTTCCCGCCGCTTTTTTGATTCCCGTGTTGCGGCAGTCCTTGCGACTGCGTTGTTGGCGGTATTGCCGTCACATGTGTTTTATTCGCGTCTCGGCATGCAGGAGGCATTCAGTGTTTTTGCAGTTCTTCTTGGATTTTATTTCTATTTATTTCCCAGGGCTTTTGGCGTTGGAACATTTGTAGCGGGTTTTTGTTTGAGCCTTGGATTTTTTGCGAATTATCGTTTGATCGTTTTGCCGCTTTTTCTTATTTTTACGGAATTATGGTTCGGGTTCAGGGATAAGGGCGGCATCCGGTGGCGCCATTTGGTCTGGGCATGCGTGACATTTGTGGCCATGATGGTCTTGGTCGGGAGTTTAATGGACGGAGCGAATACCCGGTTTGTTTTTGCCTGGGTCTTTCATCAGGGCGACTTGGCGGCAACAAAAGGCGCCTGGACAGAGTTTCTGGCGTATCCGTATTATCTTTTCAGGCTCGAGAATGTGATCTTTGGCGCACTTTTTTTTGGTTCTAGTTGTTTTTTGTTCAAGAGAGACCGAAAAGTTTCCTGGCTCTTGGCACTAAGCTGTTTACAGATGCTCCTGTTTTCTATGGCAAGTGATCGTGGGGTCCGCTATATGGCGATCGTTTTGCCGTTCATTGTCATGGCCGTGGTTGCGGTCATGGTGGCGGCGCATGACAAGTTCAAAGGTTCAGCGGGCATTGCGGTTCTGTGGCTGATTTTTCTGGTCATGTTTTCCGGGTTGATCGTCAAATCGTATGAGTTGGCCCTGGCGTCATCGGATCATGAGAGAGTTGTCCGTTATTTTGAAGAGCGGTCATTGACTCCCAGGTTTTTGTCGTCGCAGTCCTTAGTTGAGGGATTGTATCTGGATGACCGTAAGGGCGCACAGCCGCTGCCGACTAACATCATGGATCTCCAGAAATATTATAAACAAGGTTTTCATTATCTTGTCCTTGATCCGCAGGCGTATGTGGCATTTTCAGCCAATAATTTTAAATGGGCATTGCCGTTAAAAGATTATCTCGGGTTTGTTGATCAGAATATAATGCCCGAAAAGGTGTTCATGCATTTTAATCGTGCGGTAATGGAGCGTTTTGTGTTTGAGCATAGTGATAATCTTTTTCAGTCAATTCGTTTTTTGAATTCAGGCGATCTTGCGAGAGCCATGACATTGAGGGTGTACGATCTTTCACGGGTTATGCCGGTTCTTTTTCAGGCAGTAAATGGGGCGCAAAAGAAGTAGGGTTTTTAAAAATTTGAAAGGCGATTGTATGCGTGGATTTCTTAAAACTTTTTTAATAGTCATTATAGTCGCTGTTCTGGCAGCTGGAAGCACGGCCTGTTTTTTCATTTTTCAGCCCAAGAAGCTGGAGTCGCTTGCTTTTGTACCGCCGAAGGCTCAAAATCTTAGGGATCTCGTGCGTCAGGCTGTCAAGCGCTCTGAGCAGCTTACCATCGAGGGAGTGAAAGCCCTTGAAATGCGCGATATTAAAGGGGCTATCCAGAAATTTGATGAGGCTGTTGAGATCTTTCCGCCGAGTACCGAAGCGTATTCTTATCTTGTGAAGATATATTTGATGGGTGGGCAGGAAGACCGCATGTTCGATATCCTTGAACATTCGGGCCATTCGTATCCGTCGTTCGACGGGATCATCCGGATGATCGATAACGCAAGCCTTTTAAAGCTGCCAGCTGTTGAAGACGCGCAGAATGTATATATTGCGCGTTTCAAGGACAACAGGAAGATGGCTATTTCTTTTATGTTTGATGATGGTGAAGAAAGTGTGTATCGGGGGATCCTGCCCATCTTTGAGAAATACGGGTTCAGGGCGACCATCCCGGTTATCGGGGCTGAGGTAACGGCGAGCCCGGGGGACCCTTATCGCGGAAGTTGGTCGGAGTGGAAGGATGCGGCGAATCGCGGGTTTGAGATCGCGTCTCATTCAATGCATCATCGTGATGCTAAAACGCTCACTAACGCGGACTTTAAAGTCGAGATCGACGATGTCAAGGCCATGATCGAGAAGAATGTCGGGAAGCCGGTGTATACATATGTGTTTCCTTTGGACAGCTATACGGATACGATCGTCAATTACGCGCTGGGGGCATATGAGGCGATCCGTGTTCCGTTCTATTTGCGCAAGCTCTATCCGCAGACAACCTCGCTTGTCTACGGCGGATTAAGTTTTAGCCTTGAGACGGCGAACAGGATTGCGGACATCGGGATCCAGCGGCGTTGGTGGGTCATTGCGGAATGCCACGGCCTTCAGCAGGAGAACGAGAAGAGCTACAAGCCGGTTACGCAGGATTTTCTCGAGGGCCATTTGACGTATTTGAAGCAAAGGCCCGCGGACGTTTGGGTAGATACGTTCCATAATATTTTTCAATATGTATCTGCGCGTAAAACAACAACAGTTGAGCGCAGGGATGTTGCGCCTGGGCGGGCGGATATTGTGTTGCATGCGGACGTGCCGAATAAAGCGTTGCCGGTCGGGTTGACCGTGGTTTTAAAGACGAACGGCGATGCGGGGGCTGTGTCCGCAAGAGCTGATGACGGAGAAGTGCTTAGGGCCTGGCCGTGCGGCACGGAAAATATTTGTGTGGAAATGAATGCCTGCGACAGGACTGCGCATGTTCAATGGAAATAACAGGATGGGCGTATGAAGCAATATCTTGACCTGCTTCGTTGCGTGTTAGATCACGGCGAAAAGAAAGAAGACCGCACAGGGACTGGGACAGTATCTCTTTTTGGCCATCAGATGCGCTTTGACCTTCGGGAAGGTTTTCCGATCGTAACGACCAAGAAGATCCTCTTCGACGCTGTTGTC
>JADFWS010000159.1 GCA_015234065.1 Candidatus Omnitrophota bacterium | reverse complement strand
TCTGCCGTTCATTTATGATTCTATTCAGCATGGGCGTTGGGTGCTTTTACCGACAAGTTTTCATATCCAGTTTGCTTATCCGATGAATGCAGAAGTCTTCTTTTCCTGGCCGGTCATCTTCCTGGGTGATACGCGCTGGGTTGACGCCATGCAGATCCCTGTCGGGATCTGGACAGCGGGCGTCATGTATTTGTTTGCCCGGCACTTCGGGTTGCGTCGGGCAAACGCTTTCTTTATTGCCGGAGTATTCTTTTTAACACCTATTGTGGTCGCCCAGATGGGGACGGATTATATTGATCTCACTTCGGCCGGCTTTCTTTTGAGCAGCGTCTATTTGACAGTCCGATTCTTAGGAACTTCGAGAACGATCTATTCTTTCCTCGCCTTTCTTTCAATTGCCGCCATGATAGGAATGAAATACCACCTGTTGTTTTCAGCAGCGATCCTTCTGTTGATCTTTTTATTCATTTTGATCCAAAAACGCAGATTCATGCAGGTAAGCATGGGGATCCTTGTTGTGATCTTTCTGGGCCTGGGATGGCATTTGCGCAATTATATATATTTCTCTGATTGGACGGCCCCGACCAGGGAAGTAGCCGGATATTGCAATTTACAATTCCAATCAGCCGGAACCATGTTATTGTCGGTCATAAAGAAGGTCGAGACCCTTTTCCTGAGCCATAAAGATTACGGTACGGTCTATGGAGGATTTGGCGCCATCTACGCCCTTCTCGTCTTTCTTTCTTATTTCTTTTTCGGCTGGTGTTTCCTTCTGAGACGGAAGCGATGGGCCAAGGGAGAAGTTTTGCTTTATTTAATAGTCATGAGTATGTTGGGGCTCCTTGTTTCTATTTCCGATGAAACCTTTCCCTGTATCGGACCGAGGATCCTGTTGGTTGTTTGGCCGATCATGTTAATTATTTTCTGGCGCAGTATTTTTATCCTTAACAAGAGATCATTTTTGGGAAAAGTTTTTGTCGTTTGCTGTCTGTTGGGGCTTGCTTTGGATTCGCGGGTAACGGCTACCGCGCATATGCCGCATCATCATTGGTGGGGGGATACAAGAAATTCCGAATTCAAAGCTTATCGCTATTCAACCGGTTATGTGGTGGGTTTAGGGCCGATCGCCGCTGCCTTGGATGAAATGACGCGATCCCTTCACAGGCCGTCAACTATTTTTCTTGCCTTTTCCGAACCTTTCTACACCGCGCCTTTTTATGGGCGGTTCCTGCAGACGCATATAGTCAATTTCGATCCTGACTTTAAAGGGGAGCCTGATTTCTTAGTTTATGTGCTGACATCCTCTGATGAATTCCTGTATGTTGGTTCTTACAAAAAGACCCTGCCTGAGGCCAGGGTGTCGAAGTATCTGAAAGTGTATGAGAGCGATTCGGGTATTATTTTCGCCCACCCGCGGATTATGGCTGAAAAAGGATGGAAGCCACTTTAAATCTTACGCCGAGCAACATATGTTCTAGGCAACTGCTTTTATAAGGTTTAACTAAGTTTTATGAATGACATTCTTTTTTTGATCTTTAACGTAACACTGTATATCCAATATGCCCGGTCTCTCTATTGTTGGGGCATGACACGGACAGCAGAACGCTACGTGTTTGCTTTCTTTTTGATGATGATCCAGATCATGGGATCATTATTGTTGTTGGGAGCGATTGGATGGCTGTATCCTGCTCCGGCTATCGGACTTAATGCCGCGATACTCTTGGCGGTAAAGATGTTCTCGCCCCCGATATCGCCTCCTGTAGATCGCGACAAGTCGTGGCAAGAGATCGCTGCGCCAATATCAAACAAACTTATAATTTTTGCAGCCGCGGTTGTTACATGCTGGCTGTTTATTTGCGCTTATTTTCTCCCCCCCCGGGGTGGCGATGACATTGTTTATCATTTACCGTTCATTTATGATTCTATTCAGCATGGGCGCTGGGTGCTTTTGCCCACAGAGTTGCGCATTCATTTTGCATACCCGATGAATGCAGAGGTTTTGTTTTCCTGGCCGCTCATCTTCTTGGGAGATACGCGATGGGTGGACGGCGTCAATATTCCTGTCGGGCTTTGGACGGCGGGTGTGATGTATTTGTTTTCAAGGCACTTCGGGTTGCGCCGGGCAAGCGCGGCTTTCATCAGCGGGGTATTCTTTCTGACGCCCATCGTTGTGGCTCAAATGGGCACCAATTATGTGGACCTTATCTCAGCCGGCATCCTTTTGTCCAGCCTCTACTTGGTCATTCGTTTTCTCAATAACGGCAGCACAATCTATTCCTGTCTCGCTTTCTTTTCTATTGCCGCCATGATGGGGATGAAATATCACTTGCTGTTCTTCGGGCTGATCCTTTTGGTGATCCTGGTGTCCCGATTAAGCAGGAAAAGAAGACTCGCGGAAACAATTGTCGGGCTTATTATTGTTGCGATCCTTGGTTTGGGATGGCATGTGCGTAACTATATCCAGTTTTCCGATTGGTTGTATCCGGTGCGGGCTTCGGCGGGCTATTGGGATCTCCAGTCACAGTCAGTCGGGGATATGATCCGGTCGGTGCTGGAGAAGATCAATTTTGTTTTCTTGAGTGGAAAGAACTGCGGCACATATGATGGTGGGTTCGGCACCATTTTCGCTTTCATTGCCTTCCT
>JADFWS010000158.1 GCA_015234065.1 Candidatus Omnitrophota bacterium | reverse complement strand
TGACGGATATTCAGGCCGCATTTGGCCGCGTACAATTGAAAAAGCTCGGCGCCATGATCGCGGCGCGTCAGAAAGTTGCGGCCGGGTATTCCAAAGCGTTTCAAAAGCTCAACGTTATCCTGCCACAAGCGGACAAGGGCGCGGCTCCGGTTTTTTACAGGTATGTCGTGAGAGTGCCAGATGCGGCGGCGGGGATCATCACGATGAAAAAGAACGGTATAAACGCCGAGCGCCCCTTGTTTCGGCCCTTGCATTATTATTTGGGCATGACCGGGTATCCGAACGCGGATCGCCTGTTTAAAGAAGCACTTTCGCTACCCATTTATCCGTCCCTTTCACCATCCGAACAGAAGAAAATCATTCAAACAGTCCGAAATATCTTTGACAGGGATTAGCTCTGGCATTAATATACGCTAATCAAGGCAGGTGCCTTTAAACGTGAACAGAAGCGGCAGGTCTGTTAACGCTATATACATGCCGCATTTTAAGGAGGATATATGGGGAAGGGTCTTTTAACAACGCTGGCGGCTGTGCTGTTCATGGTGGGCGCGGTGGCTGTTCACGCGGAGGGTCAGGTGATCGCTAAGGGTAAGCAGGTTAAATTTGATTACACATTAACGGTTGATAATGAAAAGGTCGAAACGACCGAAGGTAAACAACCGTTGGAATATATTCAGGGTGAAGGCCAGTTGATCCCGGGGCTTGAAAAGGCGCTGGATGGGTTAAAGGCCGGAGATGTCAAGACGGTCATGGTCAAGCCTGAAGAAGGGTATGGCATGCCGGATCCCAAGGCTGTACGCGAGTTTGATAAAGAGAAGTTCCCGAAGGATATTGTTCCCAAAGTCGGCATGATCCTTGAAATGCAGGATCCGCAGGGCCAGTCGTATCCGGCTCAAGTGAAAGAAATGAAAGAAAAGACCGTGCTGTTGGATTTTAATCATCCGCTGGCGGGTAAAGAGCTCAAGTTTGATGTGAAGATCGTCTCGGTTGCGGATGCTCCGGTCGCGGCAACTCCGGTCGTGGTCACAACACCTGTGACGCCGGCAGCGCCGGCTGAAGCGCCGAAGAAATAACGTTTGTGGCAAAGACATTCAAAAGCCCCGACGTTGTGTCGGGGCTTTTTTTTAAGGGGAAGGCATGCATTTAACAGGCGGGATCATTGATTATCTGATCGTATTTTTTGGCGGGGTTCTCGTCAGTTTTACGCCGTGCGTGTATCCGCTCATGCCAGTTTCTGTTGCGTATATCGCGGGTGTGAATGTGAAGGGTTCGCGCTGGGGCGGTTTTTGGTTGTCCATCCTGTATGTTTTTGGAGTCGCGATATCGTATAGTATTTTGGCGATCCTCGCGGTCATGACCGGCAAGGTGTTTGGCGCGATTCAGCAGAACCCGTGGATTTATCTGGCGGTCGCGAATGTCATGCTGTTTTTTGCGCTGGTGATGCTGGATGTGATCCCGTTGCCAATGTTGCGTCTGGCGCAGGACGGGTCAAAACCAAAGACATGGCTTTCGGTCATGGGTTTTGGGATGGTGTCCGGGCTTGTGATCGGGCCGTGTACAGCACCGGCGCTTGGCAGTTTGCTTATTTATGTGGCGTCGAAGCAGAATATCGTGTTTGGAATTTCGCTGTTGTTTGTATTTGCGTATGGGCTCGGGGCGTCACTGATCCTGGCCGGGACATTCAGCGGGTTTTTATCAAGTTTGCCAAAGTCTGGGATATGGATGGATCGTATCAAGAAATTTGCCGGAGTCGTTTTTATCATTGCGGCTGAGGTGTATTTTATCCGGGCTGGAAGTTTATTTTAAAAGGAGAGATTATGCGGTCAGTTATTCTGGCAGTTTTGATGCTCGTCGGAGCGTTGTCGATGAACGGCTGTGCCCAGGGGTTCTTTGACAGCCCTGTTATAGGAAAGAAGGCGGTAAATTTTACGCTGGAAACGATTAAAGGCGGGCCACTGGCGTTTGAGACGTTCCGCAATAAGCGCAAGGCAATCATCTTTTTCTGGGCAACGTGGTGCCCGCATTGCCGGGAGCAGATCAACGAAGTCATGGCGCGCAAGGCCGAGATGGAAAAAGAAAATATTGCGGTCGCGCTGGTGGATATCGGTGAGCCCAAGGCAACGGCGGTCAAGTTTCTGGAATCCAAAAAGATCGATCTGATGGCCTTTCTGGATGAGTCATCAGCTGTAGCTGAACAGTATCAGGTTGTGGGCATTCCGACGATGGTTTTTATATCTTCCGACGGAGTGGTTCGCGCGTCTGAAAACGCATTTCCGGAAGATTATTTGAAAATACTGAAATAATCGCGCCACACTTGACATCCACACACGCGTGTGGTAAATATGGGTTATGACAAATACAACCCTTACGTCGAAACAAAAAGAAGTTCTCAAGTTTATTTACGAGCAGATCCGTTTTAAACAGTTGGCGCCGACCATTCGCGAGATCGGTGAAAAGTTTGGTTTTTCATCCACGGGCACGGTGCGCGATCATTTGAGCGCGCTCGTGAACAAGGGGTATATTCGTATTCAGGAAGGCAAGTCGCGCGCCATCGAGTTGGTGAAAGAGGCGCTGTTCCAGGTTCCTGTTTTGGGCCGGGTCCAGGCAGGCCAGCCGGTTTATGCGGCCGAAGACCTTTTGGGGTATTTA
>JADFWS010000157.1 GCA_015234065.1 Candidatus Omnitrophota bacterium | reverse complement strand
GGAGTATTCGAGGGGCTTCGGGTCATTCCGACGAAAGATGTGGCATTACCGGCAAGGTTGAAAGAGCTTTCCGTGGATGTGGTGAGAGCCTATGGTGGCGCCTGGCCCGCGGATATGGCCTGCGCGTATCGTTATGGGGCAGTGCCGGTAGTGGTTTCCCTGCATGACCGCCGTCCAGAAACAGCGCATGATATGCTGCGTTTCGCGGATGTGGTCCTCGGCGTTTCTGAAGATACATGTGCGTTGGCCCGTAAGCGCGGGGTTTTACCAAAGCGGGTGTGGCTTCGCCCGAATGGCGTGGACACCGAGATGATGCGGCCATTGGCCGATGCACCGTTGCCGCTGGAGTTGCGCACAACATCATGTGCTCGTTATGTCCTTCATGTGGGCCGTTTATCGCCGGAAAAGAATCTTGATACGCTGATTGATGCGTTGGCATTTTTGCCCGCAGATACGGGGCTTGTGGTGATTGGCCCTGGGGACAACGCTCCGTATAGAGCTCGGGCTGAAAAGGCCGGTCTTGCTTCCCGCGTAGTTTTTACAGGAGGCGTATCTAACGGGAACCTTCCAGCATATTATAACGCAGCGGCCGTGGTATGTCAGCCGAGCCATACGGAGGCGATGAGCAATGTTGTTCTTGAAGCCATGGCTTGCGGACGGCCGCTTGTTGTGTCAGCGGCCGCAGCCAAGGGCGTTGGAATTTCGGATGGCGTTGAGGCCTGTGTCCTTGCCGACCTTTCAGTCCCGGCGCTGGTTTCCGCGCTGAGGAGCGTTTTGGAGGACGGGCCTTTGTGTCAGGCATTGGGTTCCCGAGCCCGGGCCGCAGTCATGCGCTATGAGGTTAAAGACATGGCCCGTCAGGAAGCGGCGCAGTATGCGCGTATTTTAGAAATGAAAGCGGCCGGGGTGTTCCGGCGCGGCATGCTGTTTCAGTGGTCGGTCCTGATGGCCCGATTATGGGGTCGGGTGCAAAGGAAAATATGCCACGAGTAAGCATTATTATTCCGACGTATAATCGCGAGGGCTTCCTGCCGGGAGCTCTTCAAAGCTGCCTATCGCAGGATTTTACGGACCTGGAGGTCCTGGTGGTGGATGATGCGTCGACGGACGGGACAGCGTCGGTCGTCCGCTCATTCGCCGACGCGCGTGTAAGGTATATTCGCCAGGGTCATCGGCAGGGCCATGTGGCGGCGATCAATCGCGGCATGGCTATGGCCAACGGAGAGTTTCTTACCTGGAGTTCTGATGATGATCTGTATCTTCCTGGGGCTGTGGCGCGGCTGGTGCGTGAACTGGATCAGGATCCGAAAACAGATTTTGTGTATGCCCATTACAACATGATCGATGTGCAGGGAAAGGTCCTTCATCCGGCGAGAGTGGAGGATCCCGAGGGCCTGGACCGGGACAATTATGTGGGCCATTGTTTTTTATACCGACGGAAAGTTTATGAAGCGCTGGGAGATTACAGCTCGGTGTATGTGTATACCGAGGAATATGAGTATTGGCTGCGCGTGCGGGAAAAATTTCGGATGAAGCGTATTGCAGAAATGCTGTATCAGCATTGCCTGCATTCTACGAGCATCACGATGACCCATTCTGAAGATGAGGTCCAGGACATGGTCTCGGTTGTACGGAAAAAGTTTATTCCGGCCTGGAAGCATTATTTTTTCCTGGCAGAACGGAAATATCACAAGAAGGACAGGGTGGGTGCGATCAGGGGAATGCTGGTGTCCTTGTTTTTTAATCCGGTCAGTCGGGCGTCCTGGCGGATCATGGCGTTGAGCCTTCTTCCGGGAAGGGTTGTGGCCATGTTGAGAAAAGAAAGATCGGCGGGTTAGGTTATGTGCGGCATATCCGGCTATATTCTTCGAAAACCGGTTTTGAGGCCAGGGCCTGGCCCTGGGGCAATGCTTGCGTTGATCCGGCCGCGCGGGCCGGATGATGAAGGCGCGTGTTTGATCGCACGGCAGGACGCGAACTTTAAACTTTTTGCGACGGAACATTCGAATCCTCTCGTACAGGAGGCTTTGCCGCGATTGGCCGCAGACGCCTCTTTCGGGCATGATGCTGTTTTTGTCCATACGCGTTTTGCGGTCATTGATCCGTCGTCCAAGGGGCATCAGCCGTATGTTAGCGCGGATGGCAATGTTGTCGGGGTGTTCAACGGTGAGATCTATAATTATGTTGAGCTTCGCGAGGCATTAAAAAAAGAAGGCGGAGTTTTTCAGACATTCTCGGATACCGAAGTTTTGGTTGAGGGGTACAGGATATGGGGGCAGGCTTTATGGCCGCGCATGAACGGCTTTTGGGCCGTGGCCCTGTATGACCGCCGCGACCAGAAGATCGTCCTGTGCCGTGACCGTTTGGGGGTTGCGCCTTTATACTGGCGGGAAACAGAAGAAGGCGTCTTTTTTTCGAGCCTGATCGGGCCGCTTCTTTCTGTTGGAGGGAGAAGGACCGGCGTTAAAAGCATCAGAAATGTCATGCCGACCGCTATGACCTGCGCCGTATCCCTCACCACCGCATTGGCCAAAGAAACCATGAATGCCAGGCCCAGGGTCAACAGGATGATCGGAATGACACACAGAAAAAACAGCAGCACATTCGGAAAAGAAGGCATGAAATGATACAACGCACAGGCCACTGCGATCAGCACC
>JADFWS010000156.1 GCA_015234065.1 Candidatus Omnitrophota bacterium | reverse complement strand
CCATTCCAAAAGAACAATTCAGGGCGGCTTTTTTCTTAAATTTTTGTACGAACAACGTCATTGATGGCACAAATATTGACGGAGGAACGTTCTATAACAAAATATATAAACAATATCCGACATTCTTCTTTCACGTCCTTAGACTTAATGAAATTAGAAATAATTCAAATCCTCATTGGTATGAGGAGATGTTTACCCATATCCATAGGATGGTGCTTATGCTTGAAAGCATCTTTACAAAATATAAACGAATCAAGACGAACGGTGCAGATAAAATTGTTTGTTACATCTTGTTTAGAAAATATGGTATAGGCCATAAGCGGAGCTGGAATTCTAAGAAGAATAATAGCTATTTGATTTTCAGAACAAATAACTCGATACCAAAGGGCATTGTAAATGCAAGCAACTATGCAGAGTTCAAAAAGAATTATTGGGCTTTGGAGCAGATGCCTCAACCGGAAATCTATCTTCTAAAATATTATCTTATGCGCAATTATTTCGCTCACAAGGAAGATCTAAATCATGACTCATTTTTTTCGGAATCCGACAGAATATATAAAATATCTCAAGTTGCAGTAAAAGTATTGGCGGATATCTATTAACCTTTTCTAGCTAAAGATAAGCATTACCCTCTCAGCTCTCCTCAACTGATTTGAGTTTGGCGGGGGTTAACTCAACTTATTGGGGCTGATGCTTCACTTGCCCAGATTGGCGAATCGGCGGGTCGCGTCGAAGCTTGAAGAGCAAAGACGGAGCCCTACTTATAAGCAATAAAAAATAACCGTTTGAAAGGGAAAAGAACTTTTCCATTGGGTTGTGCTGGATAGGCGATTTTGATTTCGGTTAAAACTTCGGCCTCGAATCGCTTCTTGTCTGTTTCATCATGAATCGTATCAAGGAACGGTTTGAGGCCGGTACTCTTTATCATTTCGAAAATATCGATTTGCGAATCCATAATATGTATATAATCCGTCTCCCACATCGTGATTTCCTGAACCTGACTTGTCAACACATCATAAAAGAATCCAGGATCATGAAAAGTTGGCATATGATTGAGGCCATCCGTTAATGTATCCCAGGGTTTGCGCAAGGCGACCCTTTCAATGACATTTGCGAGCAGCATTTTCTGGTATGACGGAATCTGGACCGCTAGGCACCCATTATCAGCCAGTAGGCCGACCAACGTTCCCAACAACTGGCTTTGATCCGGCACCCATTGAATGGCGGCGTTCGAGAAAACAACATCATATCGTTCGGGAATGTCTAGCTCACGCATGTCTAGGAGTCGCCAGTCCTGCTTTGGATAATCTTGCTTAGCTCGTTCAATCATCGTTTGCGATTTATCAATCCCGACGATCGAGGCTCCCGGCCACCTACCCAGCAACACATTGGTACTGTTGCCTGGGCCGCAGCCTATATCAATAATTTTGGATGAGGTTTCAACCTCTATGCGCGCGACTAAGTCAATCGCGGGTTGCGTGCGTTCCTGCTCAAACTTTAAGTATTGATGGGGGTTCCAATCGGGTTTGGCCATAGGAACATTATAGAGGTAGTCGAACAGAACGCACAAGAATGGTGGACATCTCTAGACGTTAGGAAGAACCTACGGGAGACATTTATGGTATAGCATCATCAACGCTACTCCGCTCGACTCAACTCTGATTTGAGTGCGGGCGGGAGTGGAACTCAATTCGATCAGACAGGGCGGTGTCAGAAAACGCAAGGTTTCTCTTGGTCGGACAGTCCAGGTCGGCGATATGCCTGCCAGCCTTGGGCTGACCGCAGGCGTGGAGCCGGTCGGGTAAGGAGACGTACAGCGACTTTGAGTGGCTTAGAAGACGACAGCAGGAACATGTCCTACAGTCTAAGTCTGCGAGCGTTTGGCGACAGACAAACTGCGAAGCAGGCTGGGTTTGAAGACGTACAGTTGGTTGGCGACAGTTGGTCAGAAGACGGACAGTTTCGCGTGGTTGGGCAGTCTAGGTCAGTTTTGAGCGAAAGCGAAAAGCTGGGCGGGTTTGGAGACGGGGGCAACTCGGGGTATAATTTTCATAGCCATGAGAAAAATTCTGCTGTTCATTATTTTTCTGCTCCCAATTTTCTCCAACGCTCAGATACTTTTTGGACGCGACTACTACGACAACCTGAAAAGCCATATCGCCTCAGCCAAGGACTCTATCAATATGGCCATGTACTTTGTGATCATGGACGATTCCACCGACAACCCGGTCAATGACTTGGTGGCTGAGGTCATCAAAGCAAATCAGCGCGGCGTCCGTGTCAAAGTGATCTTGGAAGATGGCAAGTTCAAGGAAAATACTCAAGCCTACAAAACACTGCAAAGCGCCAGTGTCGATGTTCACTTTGACACTCCGGCCAGACTGCTTCATATCAAAGCTGTTGTGATTGATGGGCGATATGTTTTCTGTGGAAGTACCAACTGGTCGAAGGCAGCGATACTCGACAACTACGAAGCCACCAGCTTCTATGAATCGCTGCCGGACGCCGCTTCACTCAATGCTTATATCAATGCTGTCGCAATCCAGGAAGGCGACGTCTTTATCCAGAAAGAGAACGGCGTTCCGATCGCGACCACGTTTCTGACGGTGAAGGGGAATGGCCGGACACTGCTTTCCGCGAAGGCCGACAAACAGTTTGATCTCTATCTGCTGTTACTCAAGGAAGCCAATGAGGCTG
>JADFWS010000155.1 GCA_015234065.1 Candidatus Omnitrophota bacterium | reverse complement strand
AAGCTGTGTGTCTGCGTGACCGCCGGTAATGTGGATTCCATGATCGCGAATTATACGGCGAATAAGCGCCCTCGCCGGGAAGAGGCGGGTGAAGGGCGGCGCCCGGACCGGGCAACGATCGTGTATACGAATCGCCTGCGCGCGGCGTTCAAAGGCCTGCCGGTTATTCTCGGCGGGATCGAAGCCAGCATGCGGCGGCTGGCGCATTATGATTATTGGGACAATGCCGTGCGGCGTTCGCTCCTTTTGGATGCCAAGGCGGACCTTTTAATTTATGGGATGGGGGAGAAACCGATCCTGGATGTTATGGCGCGCCTTAAGAATGGTGAGGATATCCGATCTATCCGGGGTGTATCTGGAACGGTGGCGGCGGTGAAGCCGCATGATGTGCCGGCTGAGGCTGTTCTTTTGCCGTCGTTTGAGGAAGTGCAAAAGAATGCCGAGCTTTTTAATAAAGCGTTTACGTTGTCGTATCGTGAAATGAATTCGGTTAAAGGCAAGCCGCTCGCGCAGGCGCATGGCGATCAGGTGGTTATGCAGTATCCGCCGGCCACGGCGCTATCCACCGAAGAATTGGATGCCAGTTATGAATTGCCGTATATGCGCGCCTGGCACCCGGCGTATGACGCGACCGGTGGTGTCAAGGGCTTGGAAACGGTGCGCTTTTCGCTGACGGTCGTGCGTGGTTGTTCCGGGGAATGCAGTTTCTGCGGGCTGGCCATGCATCAGGGGCGGGCTCTTCAAAGCCGCAGTGAGCGTTCTGTTATTGCGGAAGTGGAACAGATGGTGCGGCATCCGGAATTCAGAGGCACGATCGCGGATGTGGGCGGGCCGACCGCCAATCTTTACGGCGCGTCGTGCAAAAAGTGCCAGTTGCACGGCCCGTGCCAGGACAAGCAGTGCCTCATGCCGTCCAAGTGCCCGTCGCTTGAGATCGGTTATTCCAGATGCCTGTCGTTATATCGCGCGATCCGTCGGGTCAAAGGCGTGAAACATGTGTTCATCGGCAGTGGCCTTCGTTATGACCTGCTGTTAGCGCCGGAAGCGGAGGCGTATTTTAAAGAGCTCGTGGAATATCATGTGAGCGGCCAGATGAAAGTGGCGCCGGAACATACCTCTTCAGCGGTGCTGGAACTGATGAATAAGCCGCCGTATGAACGGTATGAAGAATTTGTGCGCAAGTTTGAACAGATCAATGCCAGGCTCCCCAGCCGGCGGTATCTGGTGAATTATTTTATCAGCGCGCATCCCGGGTGTGCGTTAGGCGACGCATTTGAATGTGCCATGACACTGTTGTCCAAGGGTATGCGGCCCGAGCAGGTCCAGGATTTCATTCCTTTGCCGATGACCGTATCCGCGTGCCTGTATCACACCGGGATCCATCCATTCACGGGCAAAAAAGTTTCCGTGGTCAAGGACGTGCAGGAGCGCGAACTTCATCGGGCGCTTCTGCAGTCGCAGAATGAGAAGAATGAACCGCTCATTCGCCGGGCCTTGCGCCTTCTGGGCCGTGAGAGCGATCAAGCGCGTTTCAGGCCGCGCAAGGAGCGTTCGTGATCAAAGACCCTGTGGTTATGGTGGGCATTCTGATCGCCCTGGAAGCGCTTGTCCTTTGGGCGGCCAGCTCAAAACGTTTTGAACAATATTTCGATTTTCTTCCGTCGGTATTCTGGATCTATTTCTTGCCCATGCTTGCGGCGACGCTGGGCCTCATTGACCCTAAAGCGCCCGTCCTCGGGTTGATCACAACAAATTTATTGCCGATCGCCCTTATTCTTCTTTTGGTGGTTGTTGATGTCCGCGCGATCCTGAGGTTGGGAGGCAAGGCGATCGGGTTATTCTTTATTGGCAGTGCGGGCGTGATGATCGGCGCCGCGTTGTCGTTCGTTATTTTCAAGCGCTGGATCGGCACGGAATTCTGGGCCGGGTTTGGTGCGTTGTCCGCGTCGTGGACAGGCGGGAGTGCGAACATGATCGCGGTCAAAGAAGCGGTCAGCGTGCCGGACAATGTCTTTTTGCCCATGGTCGTGGTGGACACGGTCATCCCGTATGTCTGGATGGGGGTGCTTATCGCGGCGGTACGGCTTCAGCCTGCGTTTGACCGTTGGAATCATTCGGACCGGCGCATTCTTGAGGAATTAAAAAGCCGTTCTGTCGTCGACGATCATTCCGGACCGGGGAAAGCGCGGCCGTATGCGATGATGGGCATGCTGTGCGGGGCTATTATTTTAAGCATACTGGCACAATGGGCGGCCGGGAAATTGCCGGTTGTCAAAGATATGCTCTCGCCGTATGCCTGGACCATTATTGTGGCCAGTGCGCTGGCGCTCGGGCTTTCGTTCACGCCGGCGCGCAAGGTTTCAGCATACGGGTCTACAAAAACAGGTTATTATATCCTGTATTTTGTTTTAACGGCGATCGGGGCTAAGGCCGCGATCAGTAGCGTCGGGGCGGCGGCAGTCCTCATTGGTGCGGGCTTTTTGATCGTTCTGATCCACGCGCTGTTTTTGCTGGCCGGAGCCAGGCTTTTGCGTGCGCCGTTATTCCTGGTGGCCGCTGCAAGTCAGGCGAATATCGGAGGTGTCGCCTCGGCGCCGGTGGTCGCCGCGGTCTATGAGCCCGGCCTTGCGTCCGTCGGGCTTCTTCTCGCGATCCTGGGTAATATCGTCGGAACGTATCTGGGGATCCTATGCGCGCAAATGTGCAGGATTTTC
>JADFWS010000154.1 GCA_015234065.1 Candidatus Omnitrophota bacterium | reverse complement strand
ATACAGATCTGTTGATCCATATTTTGACCCGTTTTGATGAAGGCATGACGCCAAATGTTCAGTCGGGCCTCAAGCTGCATGAGTCTCGTGAGGCGGAGAAGGCTCGTATTGCCATTCGTTGGCCGGTGCTGGCTCGTGCTCTTGGCCTTGTTGCGGCGCCTGCGAAACCTGCCGCGGCAGAGGTAACAGCCAAAGCTGCCGGCAATACTCGGGAGCCTGTAAAGCCGATGGATTTTAGCAAGGTTCCACAGGCTAACGAAACGATCGGGCAGGAGAATGCCAAAGAGCACCGCCGGACGATCCGGCGCTGGGTTATGTTGGCGTCTATGCTGGCGGCTCTGGGGTTTGTTATTGTTGTTGTCGCCCGTCGTCTTCGCGGGGGAAAGAATTATTTGATCGCGGTTCCTGTACCGGCGGTATCGACACCATCACATGCGGCCATGCCTCGGCGTGAATCGGATCAGGACTTTCATGTGGTGAAGCCACTGGATGCTGTTTTGTTGGAGATAACGCGTGAACGGGCTGATGACGCTCTCCAGGCAGAGAAGTGGCGCAAGGTCAGCGACGAGGCGGTGTTGAAAGCGGAAGAGGCGCGTAAGGTGCGTGAAGCACAAGCGGCTGCCGCACAGCTTCAGGTTGAGCAGGCAGCGCGCGCCGAAGCAGCAAAAGCCGACACTCAGGAGCGGGCCGCGATCGTTTCCGCCGGAAAGAATGCGCTTCGTGTGCTTGCGGCCGTACGCGCGGAGCGTACGACCCTGTTCATTTTTGGCCAGGACCCGAAGACACATGTTGTGCGTTTATGCTGTTTTACCGTGACGCCTCGCGGGACCGTTAAGGTCGAAGATGTCCTTGAGCCGCCATTTGACGCGGACTTTTTGAAGAAAGAATCTGATCTTACGCCGGACGGTTATTTGCCGCCGGTCGTTCTGGGTGTTGGCCATTCCGAAGCGATCATGGGCAACACGTTCGATGACCTGAAATTGCTGATCTCTGCGCTTAATCAGGTGGTTGGCCGCCCGGAAGGGGCTGAAGCGTATGTGGAGCTTCCGCCGGAAACACGGGATCCGCTGACCGGGGCGCCTGACTTTTCTTTTGTTTGGCAGAATGGTTCCGGTAAGTCCGGGAAGGCTGCGCCGCGCCGCGGGGTTCGCGAACAAAATAAAAAGGTTTTGCGTAATAAAGAAAAGCGCACACAGGATTTCGAAGGGAATGTATTGTCGATCGCGCCGATATGGTGTCTCGCCGTGGCGATCGACCTGCCATTCTGGGTTGTTGTAACAGGCGCGGCGCTGGGCATTATTGCGACGGTGGTGTGGTTGGTGCGGGCGTTTTCACGCCGCAGGCCGGCTGAAGCTGTTGTGGTGGATACCGAGATCGTTCCTGCCGATAATAACAGCAGTGTTCCCGAGAATGTCTCTCATGACGATATGACGCTTGCAGCGCAGCCCGCGGATGATATGCCGCAGGGTGCGTCTGTTGCGGATGATGTGACCCGGTTTACGGGAAGTAAGATCCGTGAAGCGTTCCTGCAGATGATCCGCATGATGCAGCGCATGGGCCCGCCGCCGGAGATGCCGCTGGGCATGCCGGAGGAAGAGCTGAGGCGCTTAAGCCCGCGCGAGCAGATGTTGACCGTCCTGCGTGACATGGAAAATACCATGAACACGACGGATCAGCATGTGACAGGTAAATATAAGGATATCGTGACCGGATCTTTGGCAGAAGCGGAAGAGGCGTTGCGTAACAGTCGTCCGTCCGAAGAGCGTTTGGCGGAAGAATACCGTGCCAAATTTGAAGGCTTTTTCCAGGAGTTCATGCAGGGTCAGGCGGAAGATATTCAGTCCGCGGATCAGTCGTTCCGTCAGGCGGCGACGCGCCGCGGCTGGCAAATATCGCCGGAGATCGACCGCGCGTTCCCGTTCTTGCCTGGGTATGTGAAAGAATTACTGACACGCAATCCAGCATTGCTCAATGACCGCGAAGTACGGGCAGGCTTTGAGCGCGTGATCGGGCGTATGAAGACACCGCCGGATCTTCCGGTGCGCGTGACCATGTTCGCCCGCGAGCAGTTCATTGCGACACAGCGCCGGTTAAACAGTGCGCCGAATGCGATCGCATTACCTTCGCAAGAGCCGCGTCTGGCCTTACCGCCGGCACGCGCGGAGCCTGTGCGCACACCGGCGCCCGCGTCAGTGCCGACACCAGCGCCTGTTGCCACACCAACGCCGACTGTTACGCCGGTATCGGCTCAGACTCTCCACCAGCAGATGGATGCCAAGCTGGATGCGATAAGTGCTTTAAAAGCCGAGATCGAGGAATTCAATCTGACGATCCATGAAGGGGCCGCAGAGCTTGATCCTGCGTCGATCGCGGACTTAAAGAATGAAGTGCGTCAGCGCCAGATCAGGCTGGAAGTGCTTGGGCGTGAGCTGAGCGCGCTGATCCCTCGCCGCAATGACGGCAGAGCTTCCGGCGCGCAAGGGGTGGACGCTGCGCTGATCACAGAGGCGCTGCGCTTGGGCCGCCGCGAACGCCGTCGCGGGATCCAGCAGCATATTGAGAAGATTGTGCGGATTCTTGAAAATGATCGCGACCTTCCTGTCAGCGGGTTTAAAGCGTTTATTGCGGCGATGGGTATTATTGAGTTGATGACAGTTGAGCCTGCGGATAGTGATCCTGCGGCGCGGACGCATGGTATTGGTGTGCGTCAGGATCCCAGGGTGCCGGGCCGTGATGTTTATGCGACGTATA
>JADFWS010000153.1 GCA_015234065.1 Candidatus Omnitrophota bacterium | reverse complement strand
GGGGAATGCCAAGGCGATCGCGGGAACAAGAACGATCGCTATACGCCGCCCCGTCAAAAGACGAGCACTAGAACCCCAGATCAAGAGCGTTATAGCCACCATAAAAAATTTAAAAAAATAGAAAACTTGGGGCGTACTTTTAAACAGCGGATAAAACGTTTGTGCATATAAAACATAGACCGGTTTAAACACACCGCAACTTAAAAGTTCTTTCATACCCGCCAAACATCGATGAACCCAGCCTCCCTGTGCCAACAAGATCCCCGGGTCATCCATGAGCCCCCAGGTCCAGCTGTCAAAACAATACGACGCTGAAACCATCAGCAGTGGAACAAGCGCCACAAAAGCNCATAAAAGCATATGATTGTTCTGTTTACTCGTCATGCGCTCCCCGCGATTTTTCGGCGATTATACTGCAACATCCCCCATACGCCGACCAAACAAAAAACAGCGCCAACCACCATCAAAATCCAGGCGCGCGGAATAAATTCAGATAATTTCGAGCTTAAAAGCATGGTAAACAAAAATGCCGCGTGGATCACAACTTCCATGGCACTGAAAACCTTGCCCTGCATCTCGACTGTCGCGACTTTGTGCACCACCGTGTTCGCCGCGATCACAATAGGCCCCACCACAACTCCCAGAAGGACCGCAAGCCCCTGCGCCACCCAAATGTTCTTAAATGCATGGACTCCGAATGCGAATGCCGACACCATGACGCCTCCGGCGATAAGGCAGGAAAAGATCGTTTCAACATGACGCTTTTTATCGCCCCATTTGCCATAAATAATGCTTCCAAGAAACAGCCCGGCGCCAAGCCCGACCGCCAGGAATCCCAAATGCTTTGTAATGCTCCCGAATGATTCCTGAATAAAAACAATGATGACCACATAAATAGCGCCCACGGCCATGAACAGGATCATCATCAAATTAATAATATAGCGGATATCCCGATTCGCCAGAATATATTTGATGCCGTCCAACACCTCATGCGTCACATTCTTGTACGCCTGCGCCATTTCCTTACCGGCTGAAACAAGCTCTTTGGGCCGCACCTGATACCGCTCCCGCCCGATCAGCGACACCAGCAGGGCGGATAAAAAGAATGTCCCCGCGTCACACAGAAAGCCACCGCGCGCACCGCCATACTCGACAATAAGCCCACCCAGAAGCGCGCCGAGGACAAACGCGATCATGCCGGTCACCGTCGCGAGGGAATTCGCGACATGCAGCTGATCTTCAGGAACGATCTCAGGGATGATCGACATCTTGGCCGGCACATAAAAACGGCTGAGGCAAAACGCCAAAAACACAATGATATAGATCGGGATCATCGTTTTCCAGAATATGAACACGAGCGGAATAGAAAGGATAAGAAACCCGCGCACAATATCACATACAAAAAGCGTGACTTTGCGGTCCCAGCGGTCCACATACACGCCCGCGATCGGCCCGACGATAAAAACAGGGATGATCGTGAACGCGAGAAGCTTGGCCAGCTCCATGGTCGACGCGTTCCCGAATTGACGGCCGGCGACCAGGCCCACAAGCGCCATCTGGTTAATGCGGTCGCCGAACTGGGAAATAAGCTGGGCCAGCCACAGGGCCACAAAACTGCGGTTTTCGAAATTTTTACGGAAACTCATAAAAAGTATTATATCAAGACTATGCCCGCGAGCCAGAAAGGAAGAAAAAAAGAATACCCGCACAAACGCATTTGAGGAGCGGATACACGGGCGCGAAGGTGCACAAAAACAAGCCTCGGAGGACTGCTGCGCCACAAAGATTTTTCTGGAAAAGCGCAGCAGCCCACGAGGAAGCTTGTGGACGCGACGAAAAAAACGGGAAAGGAATTTATTTCTTCCCCGTTTTTTGAGGAGTGGACACCCGGGCGCGAAGCGCACGGCTTTTTCTGCCGTACAAGCAAAAAACCTGCTTTAAAAAGCAGGTTTTTTTGCGCGAAGGCAGAAAAAGAAAGCTGACGAGTGGAATTGAACCACCGGCCTGCGCTTTACGAAAGCGCTGCTCTACCAACTGAGCTACATCAGCATAAGAACATCCGAAAAGAACAACTTCAAAGCGCACTTTTATAGCAAATTTTTTACGCAATGTAAAGAAGGTTTTACATCAACCCAACGATCAAAGAAACTTGTAATATTCCTGGAGCATTTTCAGTGTTTGCGCTGTTGCAACCCACGTCAAATATGTCACAACAACAACGATCACGGTCACAATGATCTTGGTTTTACGGCTGTAATACGGATTCCACCAGACCAGCGGCAGCGCCAGAGCCAGAAGGCACAAGATCATGCCGATCACCGTCGGTGTCCTGAAATACCATGGCCGCGAGGCCTGCGCCTCGGACTGAGCGCGTCCGGCCAAGAATTCTTTGCAATGCCGGCACTTCACCGCATCGTCCTGGATTTCTTCCGCGCAAAAAGGGCATTTTTTCATATGTTTTAACTCCAAATTGCTCGACGATAATGTTGCAGGATCAACCTGTCTTTCGTCACCAGTGGCGCTCCATTAACAGCAGCTTGCGCCACAACAAGCCTGTCAAAAGGATCTCTTGTCCAAGATATTTTAACAGATTCCCATATGATGGTGGAAAAATCGATTGTACATAAGCCCATTCCAAGCTCTTCCTGCATATCACGAAGAAAAGTATCCACCTTCAATTCGATCTTACCCGCCTCACGCAAAAACTGCATTTCAAGGATCACCATCGGAGAGATCTTAATATCCGAGTGATCCAGCAATTTAAGAA
>JADFWS010000152.1 GCA_015234065.1 Candidatus Omnitrophota bacterium | reverse complement strand
AAAAACTCTTTAATGAGCGGCTTCATGCCCTGCCTGAAGGTTTTTCTTCATCACGTCGGGCTTGAACGACCGGCGCACTTCCGCTTCAACTTTACGCAACGCGCTTTTTAACAGATCATAACGCCGAACACCTTCGGGCTTGTCCAGCTGGGCCATAACATCCTGCACCTGGACCGCCAGCGCCTGAAGCTTCGCCTGCGGCTCGCCGGATAAAAGATCCGCCATGCCGTTCATCTTGGCCACGACCTGTGTCAGAATAAAATTCTCACGCTTTCCGTTCGACTTCTTCCCAAAATCCTCCCAAAGGTCATTGAAATACGCGCGCCATACCGCGTAATGCGTCTGATACGTATCGAGCGGCGTATGCACCGGGGCCGCATATTCGATCGGCTGCAGGACAGGCATAACATCCTGCTTCGTATCCTCGCCCGCCTTTTTACGTGTGAACTTCCGGCGCAGCGTCGCACATCCTGAAAAACCTACGGTTACAAAAATCCCTAAACACACAAGAACCATGACCCTCTTTAAATACTCACGACTGTTTTGCATGAACCATCTCCTCGAATTCAGACTCTGTCATCACCTTAACTCCCAGGCTCCTGGCTTTCTCAAGCTTTGAACCCGCCGCGCCTCCTGCCACTACGAAACTTGTCTTTTGCGTCACGGCAGAACCGACTTCGCCGCCCAAGGCTTTCACGAGCGCGCCAGCTTCAGGCCTGGTCCTGCGCTGCAATTCCCCGGTAAAAACAAAGACCTTTCCAGCCAATTTCCCGCCGGAGATCCCGGCAGGTTCCATCATCAGAACCCCCGCCGCCCGGAAATTTTCGATCAGTTCCCGCGCCCCCGGCTGCGCAAAAAAATGGATCACTGCCGCAACGCTGACTTCACCCATCTCGTCGACCAGAAGGAGTTCCTCCGGCGCCGCGGCCATCAACCGGTCGATCATGCCAAAACGGCGCGCCAGAAGAAGTGCCGCCTTCTCCCCAATATTCATGATCCCCAGCCCGAACAAAAAACGCGACAGCGGGCGCGCCTTGCTGGCCTCGATCCCTGCCAAAAGTTTATCCGCTTTCTTTTCTGCAAAAAGCGGCAGCTTTAACAGGTCTTCCCGCTTGAGCGCATATATATCCGCGAGCGCACGGACAAGCCCTTTCTCGAGAAGCTGGGCCACCGCGGATTCCCCAAGCCCTTCAATATCCATGCATCCGCGCGACGCAAAATGAACCAGCCTCCGTTCGAGCTGTTTGGGGCACGCGGGATTGATGCAGCGATACGCCACGGCCTGAGCGTCCGCGCAAATAAATTCTTCCCGGCACTCCGGGCAATCCGTCGGAACACGGCGGACTTTTTCGCGCAGCAATGCCGCGTCAACAACCTTGACCACTTTCGGGATCACATCCCCCGCCCGTTCGATCAAAACACGATCACCCTTGCTGATCCCGAGGCGATCCACTTCATCAAAATTATGCAACGTTGCGCGTGCGATCATAACCCCCGCGCAAAGAACAGGTTCGAGCTCGGCCACCGGCGTAAGCACCCCCGTCCTTCCCACCTGAACCACAATATCCCGCACTATTGTTGTTGCCTGGAACGCCGGAAATTTGAACGCCACCGCCCAGCGCGGGCTGCGCATGGTCTCTCCGAGCCTCTTTTGATCCTCCATGTCATTGACCTTCACCACAACGCCATCGACATCATACGGCAACTGAATACGATCTTCCTGAAGGCCCCGGCAGGTGAAGACCACCTCGTCAAAATCCGGTGTACATACCACCCTGGCGCTCACTGCAAATCCGTAGGCGCGCGCGATCTGCAAAAAATCCCAATGCGTCTTAACCGGCACCCCGTTTTCCAGGCGTCCAAATGAATGCGCAAAGAATTTAAGCTTTCTCTCCGACGATTCTTTCGGATCCAGAAGCTTGAGCGATCCGCTCGCCGCATTGCGCGGATTAGCAAAAGGCTCTTCGCCCAAAGTCTTACGCGCATCATTTAACTGTTCGAAATCCGCCTTAGCCATATACACTTCTCCGCGAACTTCAAGAAGTGCAGGCGGAACGACCCCGTCCGGCACGGTCAATACCAACGGAACTGACCGCATCGCCCGTACATTATGCGTCACATCTTCGCCAACTTCGCCGTCGCCACGGGTAATGCCTCGCGCTAATATCCCATCCTCATAAATAAGCGCACAACTAACCCCGTCGATCTTGGGCTCGATAACCCACTGCACATCCGCCCGTGAAAGCCCCTTGATAACCCGGTCATGCCACGCTTCCAATTCTTCAACAGAGTATGTATTGTCAAGCGAGATCATGCGCACCGCATGCCGCACCGTACGCGCCCCGGACACAACCGGAGCCCCCACCCTCTGCGTCGGAGATGTGACAACGCACAACTCCGGGAACTGCCCTTCCAACACTTTTAACCGGCTCAACAAACCGTCATATTCCTCATCCGACACCTTCGGGTCATCACACACATAATACCGGTGATTATGCTCCTCGATAAGGCAGGAAAGGCGTTCGATCTCTTTTTTTGCTTCCTGAACATTCATAGGATTTAACACATGATCTCAAACATTGGATACTGGCCAAAACTTTCTGTTTCAGTCATATGCTGCTTTTGAATATTCTGCCCGAAATAAGCGGAGATCCGTTCAACCAATTCATGCAAGGCGCCTGATTCACCTTCTGCAAGCATCTCCACAGACCCGTCGGGGCGGTTCCTCACCCAGCCGCCAATACCCGCTTCACGCGCCATAGCCTGCACGGTATAGCG
>JADFWS010000151.1 GCA_015234065.1 Candidatus Omnitrophota bacterium | reverse complement strand
CAAACCATCCTTGGCCCCGCCGGCCTCAAACGCAACCCTGTCCGCTCGTATGACCCGAGGCGCCCATTCAACGAACTGAAGCGGGACATCGTAAAGGTACGACGCAAGATACTCTTTAAATTCATTCCGGTCAAAACCGGCATCCGTTTCGAGAAGGCGCCTTAAACCGGAAAGATTGTTCAACTGCCGTTCCATGACCTCAGACACGCTCTGTGAACGGGCGGCCGCGCGCTGCATAAAGATCGCCTTGAAATTGCTCAGTGCGGATGAGCGCAGATAAAAGAAAAACACGCCGGTAACGACCGCGCCTGCCAGAATAACGATCATGGCAACGCCCCAGCGCAGAAAAAATCCCGCGCTGCTGTCATGGTGCGCGCGATGGATCTCCAGCATAAAGCGCCAGCGGTACAGGAACCCCAGGATCAGGCCAAGGCAGGCCACCCCGAGCACAATAATAAACGCAAAGCGGTCAGGCGCAATTATGCGCGCATCATCGCCGGCATCCTGATCAATGCCCAGGACCGCCACGACCTTTCCGCCGCGGCCTTCATGGATGGTCGCAAACGCCGATACCCAGGTCCCCCAGCGGTCGGCCGTTGGCCCGGCCACAACGCCTTTACCCGACTCAAAAACATTCACGATTTCCGGGGTCGCTTCATCATAAACCTGCCCAGGCGGAGATTCATCCTTACTCCCCTGCGGTTCGGAATCTGCAAGAAAAATGATCTTCCCCTGGACCCTGCGCATCAAATACACGAATCGGATACCGGGCATGTGTTCGCGCAGTTCCTGAAGGTATTTTTTAAGCCGCTGGTATTCCGGCATCTTAAGGTCTTGCGGCGCTCCAGACAACCGGCTTATCGTATCTTCAGAACAAGAGACTGCGGCCTGCTGTGCCATGAGCAGAATCCGCTCCCGCGCATGTTCAAGGTCATTCTGGCCCATCCTGTTCACCAGAAATACGCCTCCAGCCAAAAACAGGATCAATCCAAGAACAAGCCCGGAAAAGATCCGTTTCTCAGCCTTGACATTAATCGCGGCCTTGCCTGCCGTGTGCCCTTCCACATAAAAAAACCAGACGCATAGCGCGATCACGGCCGCCAAGAAAGCGCGCAACAGCTGAACCGGAAAACCCGCGGCTTGAAGGAACGAATCATGATTCATGAATACAGCCGGGATCATCCCGGATTTTGGGGCAATAAAACCAGCAACAACGGCATACACCGCCATCGCGCCTCCAGCAACGGCCATAAAACGCGACCCCGACTGCTTGAGCCCGGCAAGCTTCCATAACGCCAGCGCCGCCCAAAGACCCGCGGGTGCGCCAAGCGCGTATCGCACCGACGCATTAATACCGAGAAAGCCAAAACCCCAACCGGACAACGCCAATGCCAGCAGAGGAAGATATACCCAGCGACCGATCTTAAAGCAGTTCAAACGTGCACAGGTCGAGCGGCCAAATTCGAGAAGAGCAAGAAACGACACCGCCATGATCACCAATCGGACCCACTTGAAAACATCGCTGTCGCCAAAACTGAACGCAACCATGTCGAGCCACTCATTGATCCCGTGCACCAGCCCGAACGCCCCAAGCCAGAGCCACGTGGCCATTACCCCTTTATCCCGCTTAAGTGACACGCACACCGCGGCAAGCAGGATGAACGCCAGGCCATAAACAAAAAAAATGTAATCCATTTGAGATACGAATATTTCGCGCATCATACGTCCTTAACGTTATCCGCTTAATCCTTTTAGATCTACCTCAAACGCCTGTTTGATCTGCGCGGAAAGTTCTTTGATCCGCGCCATATTCTCCGGCCCCTTCGACAGGTTATTCATCTCGGTCGCAGGAAGTGCGACCATATCAAGGCCAAGGTTCGCGGCCGCGCCTTTGAGGCGATGTGATATGGCTTGTATCTGCTTAAGATCCTCACCGGCCACGGCCTGTTCCAGCTCCGCCATATCCTTCTGGCCTTCCAAAACAGCCATTTTCGCGATCCTCAAATAGATCGCGCGCGGAAGCTGAAGCCGGGTACTGGCCGCTTGAATAAAATCTTCCAATGAACTCCCGCCAATATCAGACATAAAAACTACCCCTTGATAACATTTTTATTAAACTCCGAGAAGAGTCGCCATTCTAAGACCGCAAGCCCCGGGATAACGCACTCTATCCCAGCTTCTCCTTAACCTTCCCCAAGAGCACGTCCCGGCTGAAGGGCTTGATCAGATAGTCGTCGCATTTCATGTTCAACGCTTCGAGGCGGCGATCCGTGGATCCGCTGATAATGATGATCGGAACAGACCCGGCGCCATGCGCAATGCCTCTCGACGCCTCTTCCGCGCGGATCTTTTTTAACACGTCGATCCCGTTCACCAGCGGCATGCTGACATCCAGGATGATCAGATTATATGGTGATGTGGACAGCGAATTGAAATACGCGGCAATGGCTTTCCTGCCATCATCCACACTCGTAATCTCGAACGATTCATTCTCAAAAGCCTTTTGCACGAGCGCCCGGCTTCCGCGGTCATCATCAACGATCATAATTTTTCTATTCATGTCAATTCTCCTTTAAGTCCCCCCAAATGATTACGGCACGCCTTGATCAAGAATCCAGCGGTAAAATCTTTGCAGAACTCAACCGGGTCATTCTTGTCTTTTTTCTCGAGCAGCCTGATCGTATTCACGAACTCCTTGGACGCTTTAACGAATTTTTTTTGCAAAAGATAAATATTCCCCAGATTAAAATACGCCATGGCCGTGTCCCCGGCGAGATAAATGACCTTCCTGAACAACGCCTCAGCCTCGGCCAGCTGATTCATCCG
>JADFWS010000150.1 GCA_015234065.1 Candidatus Omnitrophota bacterium | reverse complement strand
GCTGCGGCCGTCGGATAGCATCCCGGATTGGAAACAAATTTTGCTCTTTTGATCTTTGCCCTGTAAAGCTCGGGCAACCCGTATACCGCCTTGGCAAGATTTTTCAGGTCTTTATGCTCGGCGTTATACCATTTTTTATACAGCTCAGGCTTTTTTAACCTGTAATCCGCGCTGAGATCAATGACCCGCTTTCCCGCCTTTAAAAGCAACGGCACATAATTCATGGACTCCATGTGCGGCAGCGCCAAGAAGATCACATCGCATTTCGCAATGGCTTTTGTCACATCATATTTTTCACAAACAAGTTCCGTCCGGTTTTTAAATTCCGGCCAGATCACGTCCACCCGCCCCGTCGTCGTATTGGCCGCGACGTAGGTGACACGCACTCCATCATGCTTGAGGAGAATATCCAAAAGCACTTTTCCGGAAAACCCGCTGATCCCGACGATGCCTGCTTTTATCATATATACATATTTCTATTATAAGGTAATTGGGATATATTAAATAAAAAAGCCTGCCCCGTCAATAAAACTTTTATTGAAAGGCAGGCTTTTATTTTTTCGACAACCTGCATCTTTCCGACGCAGGAAGAATAGGCGACAAGATTAACGCTTAACCCACTGGAACTTCCTGCGCGCACCCTTTTGCCCAGGCTTCTTACGTTCTTTCATGCGGGCATCACGCCTGAGGCAAGTGTTCTTTTTGAGCACAGGGCGCATGTTCTGATCGAACAATGTGAGCGCTCTGGAAAGAGCGAGCCTGAGCGCGCCGGCCTGGCCGGACAACCCACCACCCGCGACATTGGCTTCGATATCAAACTTCCCGACCGCACTGGTCAGGCGAAGCGGTGTCAGAATAATGATACGATCTGTTTCCCGGGTAAAATAATCTTCAAAACCACGGCCATTGATCGCGATCTTTCCTGTGCCGGGCATGATCATGATCCTGGCAGTTGATGTTTTACGACGGCCGATTGCGGCAAACTTGACGACTTCCACCATGTTCGACTACTCCGGTTAAAGAATTAAAATTCCAGAACAACGGGCTTCTGGGCCTGATGCGGATGCTCGGCACCTGCATAAATAAAAAGCTTTGCCTTAAGGACATCCCCCAGCTTTCCTTTGGGGATCATGCGATTGATCGCAAGCTTAAGCGCCTGGGTCGGACGGCGATCCATCATCTTCTTGTACGGGATCGACTTGAGGCCTGAGTGAAAACCTGAATACCGGTCATACGCCTTATCGGTCGTCTTTTTACCCGTCACGTGGATCTTGTCCGCGTTAATGATGATCACATGATCGCCGGTATCCATATGCGGCGTGAACGTGGGCTTATGCTTACCGCGAAGCACGAGGGCCACGCGTGAAGCTAAACGACCAAGGGTCTTACCCTCGGCATTGACCACATAAAAACATTTTACAAGCTTGTCTTTCTTCGGGAGCGTTGTTTTTTGAACGACCATTTCATTCTCTCTTGTGATTTTTTACTTATAAATTAGAGCCTAAAGTATACCATTCGATCTCTAAAAGTCAATAACAAATCCTCGATTACTTATATATAACATGTTCCAGGCACAATCCATGCGCCGGCGCCGCAAGCCCGGCCGCGCGGCGGTCTTTTTTCAGAAGCATGCCCCGCACCGCTTCAGGCTTAAATCTTCCGGTCCCGACTTCGAGCAGCGTCCCGACGATGTTACGGACCATCTTGTACAAAAAACCGTTCGCTTCGACAGTGATCGTAATGCGGCCATTGCGTTTCTTAATGTCCAAACGGCTTATGGTCCTGACCGCTCCCCCGCGATGATACGGGTCGACATTCGCAAAACTGCAAAAATCTTTTCGGCCGACAAGAAACTTTGCCGCCGCACGCATACGGCTGACACTGATCTTGCGCGGAACAAAATACGACGTGCGCCGCTCAAGAGCCGACGAAAAATCTCTGTTCAAAATAACATATGAATACGTTTTACGCCGAGCACTCAACTGCGCGTGGAACTTCGAAGAAGCAACGCTCACCGCACACACCACGATATCCCGAGGAAGATTGTAATTGCAGGCCCGCATGATCTCATCAGGCGGCATATCTGTCTCAACGCGGATATGCGCCACCTGGCCGCGGGCATGGACGCCACTGTCTGTGCGCCCGGAACCCACCGCCGTAACACGCCGTTTGAAGATCTTTAAAAGAACAGCCTCGAACTCACCCTGCACCGTACGCTTGGCATTCGTCTGGACCTGCCAGCCGTTGAAATCAGTCCCGTCGTATTCGAGGATGAATTTAAACGTACGCATTAAATCATTTTATACTTAACAAGCGTTTCGGCGATCTGCACCGCGTTCAATGCCGCGCCCTTGCGAAGGTTGTCCGAAACAACCCACATGTTAAGCCCGTTCTTGATCGTTTCATCTTCACGGATACGGCCGACAAACGTATCATCGGTGCCGTCCGCCAGGATCGGCATGGGATATTTCTTATTCGCCGGATCATCGACAACCGTAACGCCACGGGCCTTCTTTAACAACTGGATCGCTTTGGCGCGCGTCACCTTTGCCGCTGTCTCTATATTCACCGACTCTGAATGAGAATTAAACACCGGCACGCGAACACAGGTAGCCGTCACCTTGATCTTGTCATCATGCATGATCTTGCAGGTCTCCTGGACCATTTTCATCTCTTCCTTGGTGTAATGATTATCAACAAAGACATCAATCTGTGGGATCAGGTTGTGAAGGATCTGATAGGCCAGTTTCTTGGGGGCCATATTTCCTTTTAGTTGGTTCTTCATTTCCTCAATGGCCTCAGACCCGGCACCTGAAATAGCCTGGTAAGTGGAAACGACGATACGCTTGATCTTCGCATGATCATGCAATGGCTTAAGGGCTACGACC
>JADFWS010000014.1 GCA_015234065.1 Candidatus Omnitrophota bacterium | reverse complement strand
CCGCAGGGGCGCGTGGATTGAAACGCCTAAAAGGTGGTGTACAATCGGTTACAAACAGTCGCGCCCCGCAGGGGCGCGTGGATTGAAACTGAATTGTTATTATTGAGCGTGGATCCGGCACCCATGTCGCGCCCCGCAGGGGCGCGTGGATTGAAACAAGGTGTAACGACCGCCGGCAATGATGCCGCGGAGTCGCGCCCCGCAGGGGCGCGTGGATTGAAACCACCTTGTCCGCCGCCATCGCCAGCGTTTGATCGTCGCGCCCCGCAGGGGCGCGTGGATTGAAACTATCGACGGAAGATGGGTCAGCGTTGGCTGGCCCGTCGCGCCCCGCAGGGGGCGCACGATTATTTTGTGAAGGCTATTGTTTTGGTTATAAATAAAAAGCCCCGGTGCAGATGCCCGGGGCTTTTTTATTGGCTTCATGAATATTGATCATTCAACAGGAATAATAATGACCGTGCCCTTTTTCAGCTTGTTCGGGTTCTTAATGCGGTCTTTGTTGAGTTCATAGAGATACTTCCAGCGGTTGCCGTTGCCCATTTCTTTGGCCGCGATCTTCCAGAGGGAGTCATTGGCCGCGATCGTATATTCGCGGGTTGAGGCTTTGGGTTCCGATTCAACGGTTTCTTTTTGTTCAACAGTATATTTGCCGTCGTCAGATTTTGTGACATTCTGGTCCTGGGGGATCTGGTCGGCCGGGACATTGAATTCCTCGACCTCAGCCACCATGAACTGGGCATTGCGGTCTTTCTGCATGCCGATGACGTCCTTCACAGGGGAAATGGCGTCGAGTTTCCCGCGCGACACGATCTTGATGCGGTCTTCCGGGATGCCGTTATCCAGCATATACTTTTTGACCATTTCACTGCGCTTTTTGCCGAGCTTAAGATTGTATTCATCAGACCCGCGGGCATCGCAGTTGCCGGTAATAAGAATGGAAGCGGTCGGATTCTTTTCAAGGGCCGTGATGGCCTTCTTCAGAATAGGCGTATGGTCGTCACGCAAGTCGGCTTTGTTGTAATCAAAGTAGATCTTGACGTTCTTGATGATCTTCTTGATGAGCAACGATGGCTTCATTTCAGGTTTGCCTGCCGGCTGAGCAACAGCTGGGGCGGCCTGATTGTTTTGTTCATCATTGGCTTTGTAATCGTAAATGACTTTCAAGACATAGACGTAGCCGCGATTGCCCCAGAGCGTCTTGACAGAGCCGGGCTCTTTGGGCCACCACCAGTATCCGCCGCGCGCGTCTTTTACCGGCGCAGGCTTGGCATCGGTGGGCCACCAGCTGAATTTTTCCTGCAGGACTTTCATGTCCTGTTCGCGCTTGACTTCACGTGTTTTTTCATCGATCAGCTGGGCGTGAGCCAGGGCGGGAAGGCAAAGCCCCCCGGCCAGAATGGCGGAAATGATGATTTTGGAAGAAACGGATGGAGCTTTCATGACAATAACCTCGTGATTTTTATAGTGGAAAGTTTTGAATATATTAGCACAATTTTCAGAAATGAGAATAAAACTTTGTTGATTTTTATCGTGATTCTGCGCGGGCTGTTTTTTATAAAACCTTTGCCTCGGTGTCAGGTTTCTGGTATAAGAAAGCATTCTTAAATAGCGTGTAATCACTTTTTAATAGCGACGACAAATAAAGCATATGGATTTTCAGGAAGCCTGGGCACGGGCACTCAAAGATACACAGATCGTCCGCACGAGGGTTTCGTCGCTGCACACTTTTGACGATACCCGGGTGCCGTATATCATGCTTTCGCCGTCTTCGGTGAATGACGGGGATACGGTTGTGCGTAAAGGCGAGGTCGTGGTCCAGCGGCCGTCGCTCATCCTGCCGCCGAATATCCCCCAGTTCGAGGGATTTGATTTTGATGAAGTCGAGGCCGGGGCCGGGCGCGAAATGCTGAATTTTCTTCTGGTGCGGGGCATTTCGATCCCATCCATGAAGTATGATAACCGCACCTATTCGCTCGATGTGTTCGAAGGGGATATCCCCCGGGCGGTTGCTCACCATGCCAATATCCTTGAACGGGAAGAAGATGTCCGGACCGGATTACTCACCGGGCATGAGGATGTGTGGCCGTTTGCGATCACGATCTTCATCTGTTCCCAGGTTGCGCGCAATGCCGAGATCGACTTGCGCCGTTTGATGGAGCAATACCGCAATAATAACTGACAGGGGGATGTTCATGAGGCTTTTGGCCTGGAAATGCGTCGCCTTTCTTGTACTGTTTTTCCCATCGCTTGCCTGTGCCGGGCAGAGCACTACCCGCAATGTCCTGGATAACGGATTAACGATCCTGGTAAATGAGATGCCCGGAAAGCCGTCCGTGGCGCTGTATGCCTGGGTCAGGACCGGGTCTGCCAATGAAGGAAAATATTTGGGAAGCGGTATTACGCATTTTATCGAGCATCTGCTTTTTAAAGGAACAAAAACGCGCGGCCCCGGTGTTATTGCCGATGAGGTGCGATCGATCGGCGGTACGATCAATGCCGCGACAAGCCATGATTATACGGTGTATACGCTGGAAGTCCCAAAAGACCGCGTTGCGCAGGGCCTTGATATCCTGTTTGACATGATGCAGAACGCGGCTTTTGACGCGGCGGAAGTGGAGCGCGAGCGCGAGGTTGTTGTCAAAGAGATCAGGATGAACCGGGATAAGCCAGACCGCCATCTTCAGGAGCTGGTGTATTCAACGGCGTATCATGCCCATCCCTACAGGCACCCGATCATTGGCTACGAACAGATCTTCCGCAGGATCACGCGTGATGATCTTCTCGATTATTACCATACCTATTATGGTCCGAATAATATCATCCTTTCTGTGGCCGGGGATGTTGTGCCGGAAGATATTCTTCGGATAGCCAGGGAGAAATTTTCGGCAGCCCTTTCCAGGGTGGTGCCGACGCGAAACCTTGCCCAGGAACCTGATCAGATATGTTCACGCGAAGCGTCCGAACAATATGCGACAGACCTGACGCGCGTGGTGGTGCTTTATCAGGGGATACCGCTTGCGCATCCGGACGTGTATGCGCTCGACGTTCTGGCCAGTGCACTTGGTTCCGGGGAGAGTTCGCGGTTCTATGAGGATCTGGTGAAAGAGCGCCGCCTTGTGGAATCGGTTGATGCTGAAGATGTGACGCCGCTTGATCGCGGTTTTATCGAGATCGACCTTGTGCTGAAAGATCAGAAACCGGCGCCGGCGATCGCGCGCGTAAAAGCGCTTATTGATGCGGTTAAAAAGAGCGGCCTGCGCCCGGACGAACTTGAGAAAGTGAAACGCCAGACTATGGCCGCGAATATTTACGGACGGCAAACACCCGACGGCGTGGCGTATCGCGCGGCTATCGAGGAGGCGTTGACCGGGGATTGTGATTTTTCCGTGCAGTATTTGAACGGGGTCCGCCGGGTCACGAATGAGGATATTCAGCGGGTGGCGCGGCTTTATTTGACAGACGACAGGTTGAGCACGGTGATCCAGGCGCCAGTGTCAACGGCCCCAAAAGCGTCCTCGCCGTCCGCGGAAAAGTCCGGGGATATTACAAAGGTTGTGCTGCCGAACGGGCTTGTTCTTCTTTTGAAGCGGGACCCGTCGTTGCCGATCATTTCCATCAGTGCGGCCCTGAAAGGCGGCATGGTTGTTGAGCCGCATGCACAACAGGGGCTCACGACTTTGACCGGAGAGCTTTGGGGCAAGGGTGTTGCCGGCAAGACGCCGGAAATGATCGCCAGGGAGGTAGAGTCGCTCGCCGGAAGCCTCAATACAGGCGGAGGGTATAATACTTTTTCCCTGGAGATGTCTTTTCTGAAAGAAGATACGGATTACGCGCTGGGGATTCTCGAGTCTCTTTTTAAGGCGCCGACATTCCCTGAGAAGGAGCTTGCGCTCAGCAAAGAGGATATGCGGACAGCGCTTAAAGCCCGGCGGGACAGCATATTTCAGGCGTCATCGCGGGTGCTGCTGGAGTCGCTTTTTAAAACGCATCCTCGGCGGATCGACAGCCTTGGGACAGAAGAGTCGCTGGCGCGCATCACGCGTCAGGATGTGGCGTCGTGGTTTGAGAAATTCCGGGCGCCAAAGAATACGGTGGTTTCGATCTTCGGGGATATCGATGTGCCGCGGCTGAAGGCCGATATCCTTCGCCGGCTGGGAAGCGTTAAAGGCGGTGGCGAAGAGCTTCCACACCCGACGGAGGCGGTGCCCGAGGCGTTGCGTGTTCAGGAGATCACGATGGACAAAGAACAGGCGCTGGTGCTCATGGGGTTTCAGGGGCCGAATGTTTTTAGCGCGGACAAATATGCGTTCCAGGTCGCAGGGAACGTGCTGGGTTCATCGATGAGCGGGCGGTTGTTCAAGCGGGTCCGTGAGGAGCTGGGCAAGGCCTATGCTGTCGGCGGCAGCGGCAACGCCGGGCCGGATGTCGGGATCGCCACCTTCTACGCGCTGACGGCCGAGGAGAGCATTCCTAAAGTGCGCACGATCTTCGAGGAAGAATTGGCGAAGCTCGCCGCGACGCCGCTTTCCGATAAAGAACTTGAGGACGCCAAAGCGTATCTGAAGAATATCCATGATCGGGACCTTATGACGATCGCCGCCCTCGGGGCCACGTGCGCATCGGATGAACTGGCAGGGCTTGGCTTTGACCATTATCGCGGATACAACGCGGGGATCGAGGCGGTCACGCCGCAGGATGTTTTAAAGGTTGCGCAAAAGTACCTGGATGTCCGTCATGCGGCGCTTGTGATCACTCACGCGGGGGCAGCCCCCAAACAGCCGTAATAAAGCCGGAGAAACCTGTTTACAACATTTCGCTCCGATGATAGATTTGCCTATATGAATAAAAATATCCAGCTCGAACTTGAAGACCAGATGCTCGACAGATTAAAAGGCCGCCTGCATATCCTGCAGGAGCAGCCCGAGCGCGAAGAGTTCGCGCTGTCCGCTTTGGACAACGCCATTTTGACCGATAAGTCCGGGAAATTCTCGAGTGAGTTCCTTTCGCCCGACGCCAAGGCCCGTTTTGTCCGGCAGTTCCTGTCGTATGGTGTTATTGAGGAGTGCCTGTGCGACAGCGATGTCGAAGATATCGTGATCCACGGCCTTCAGCCTATTTTCATCCATCACGCTGAAAAAGGATTTGTCAGCACGGGGAAGGCGTTTGAAACGTCGAGGGAGCTGGAGGTCTTTGTTAAAAAGCTCATGGTGTTCGCGAAGCGCGATACATTGAAACGCATCATGGACCTGGAGTTGGCCAATCTCGGCGGCCGTGCGAATATCATTTCATCGCCGTTCGGGTATCAGATCACGATCACAAAAGCCAAGGCGGATCCGATCAGCGTCCTCGACCTGATCGCGCGCGGCAGCTTTACCTATGAGATCGCGGCCCAGCTGTGGATCTATATCGACGGGTTCAAAGTCCGGCCCGCGAATATCCTGATCGCCGGCGGCCCGGGAACAGGTAAAACAACGATCATGAACGCGTTATTCAGTTTTATTCCGGATCGCGATCACACGATCATCATAGAAGATACGCTTGAGTTAAATACGATCCTGATGGATACGGTGTCGCGGTTGGAAAGCGACGATGAGCTTTCTCTGGCTGACCTGGTGCGCAACAGTTTGCGTATGAGGCCCGAGCGTATTGTCGTGGGCGAGGTGCGCGGCCTTGAAGCGCGCGATATGATCACGGCCATGAACGTGGGTAAGTATTGCATGTGTACTATTCACGCGCTGACCTCGCGCGAAGCGATCGTCCGCCTTCAGAATGAGCCCATGAATATCCCGGAAATGCTGGTGAGCCTTATTGATGTTTTTGTGGTGCTGCGCCGTTTCCATTCGGAGGATAAAGTGTTCCGCGTGATCGACGAGGTTTCCGAAACCGGCGGTATGGAGCAGAAGAAGATCCTTCTCGCGCCTGTGTACAAGTACAATTATGAGCAGAATAAAGTGGTGATGATGTCGCCGAGCACGATCTTTCGTGACCGTTTGGCGCGCGAAGCCGGTGTCAAGCCACGCGATATCATCAATGAAACGCTGATCCGTGCGATCGTGCTCAAGCAGTTGCATGAGCGTGGGATCCATACCCTGGCAGATGTTACCACGTTTTGCCGGGCCTACCGTGCGGATGCCGCAGATGCCATGTCTCGTATCGGCCTGAATCGTGAGGCGCTGCTTAAGGAAATCAGCCGCGTTTGATCCCTCTGCCGTTTAGCAAGGCTTTGCCATTTTTGTTAAGCGGATCGCAAGCCCCGCAGGCGTTCAAGTCCTTGTCATAATTCTATGAATTCTGTTGTTCTCTTTCGTGCCTGATTGTAGAATATTGTCATTATTTAATATTTATTTATATATACTAATGTGTAATTTCGTTCACATTCGATAGAATAATATCAAGAAATGGAGCGTGGTCTTGAAGCCTCTTCGTCACCTTTTCTTTATTGTCTTTTCGGTTTTCTTTTTGGGTCTTGGGCAGATCCCTGCCCAGGCGCTCGAGGCCGCGGCTGCCATATTTTCCACGCAGCCTGTGAGCCTCGACTATACGAACGCCAACCTTCCGACGGTGCTTAAGGCGATTGCCTACTCTTACGATCTTAATATTGTCATTTCCAAGAATATAACCGGTAAGGTTACCGCCCAGCTCAAAAATGTTTCGCTTGATGAGGCGCTTAATGCTATTCTCGGCGTGAACGGGTACATTTATTATCGCAAGGATAACATTGTGTACATCATGCCCAAGGCGGACCAGGAGCAGGTGACGGAATCTATTCCGTTGAGCTATCTTTCGGCCAAGGAAGCGAAACAGCTGGCCAGTAAAACCATTTCCGCGTCCGGGGATATTCAGGAGAATGAGGCGACCAATTGCCTTGTGGTTAAAGATTACCCTCAGGTTGTTGATCGTGTGCGAAAGCTGATCAGGGATATTGATATTCAGCCGGTCCAGGTTCTTATTGAGGCCAGGATCGTGGACCTTCGGATCAAGGATTCCTCTGAGATCGGCGCCAGCATCATGTCCAAATACGGCGACGGGAAAACGACGCTTAACGGGAATGTGGGGTCAGCGGTCGCGTCATCGACAACCGCATCAACGCCGCTGACGTTCACCCAGCAGTTTGCAGATGGCGGGGTTTTCGGGGCGGGCGGGGTGTGGAACCATATTACCGCGGCCATGGCGATCAATGCGCTGGTGAGCAAAAATAAAGCCAGGATTCTTGCATCGCCGTCGATTGCCACGCTTAATGGTAAAGAAGCGCGTATTATCATTGGCGAACGCTATCCCTATCAGCAGTCTGCGTCTGTCACCGGATCCACGACCACATCCAATACCCAATTCGTTGATGTGGGCACTATGCTTCGGGTCACGCCCATGGTATCTCCCGACGGATGGATCACGATGAAGGTTCATCCGGAAGTGTCCGCGCTCATTCAAATGACAAGCGCCGGCCCACAGATCGCCACTCGCGAGGCTGATGCCGAGGTGCGCGTGAAAGATAATGAAACGATCGTGATCGGCGGCCTTATCAGCCGTGACGATGAGCGCAGCAAGGATGGCGTGCCGGGCTTGAGTGCGATCCCGTTCTTCGGCTGGCTTTTTCAGAAACATACGACGCAGAATGATAATGGTGAACTGACCGTATTCATTACGCCGCATATCATTCACTCGTCACAGGAGGCTGCGCTCGCAAACACGGACGGTAAGCCTGAGGTTTATGTGGATGCGAAATCAGGCCAGGACCAGGATATTCTTGCCGGCCTTCTGGCGCAGGTGGAATATCTGGAGCGCGATGATTCGCTTCCCAGAGACCTGTATCGCAGTTCCGAGCTGCTCAGGGTCTATAAAACGATCCTTCAGCAGTTCCCGCAGTCTGGGAAAACGGACCTTTGTTTGTACAAGATCGCCCAGATCTATTCCAAAGAATTCGGAAAGTGTGACGCGGCCCGGGCCGCGCTGACGCGGCTTAAGGATGAAGCGCCTGACAGCCCGTATGTGGCTCGAACGAATACGATCGTGAACGCGTGTTTGGATGCGGCGTTAAAGGTGTTCAAGAAGACGGACTATTAGAAGGCGGGTGTTATGCCGGAAGAAGCGATAAAAAAGCAAATCCTTGTTGTTGACGATGACCGTGGGGCAGTAGCGCTTTTGGAGAATCGTCTTACAGACCTCGGGTTCGAGGTATTGAAGGCGTTTGACGGCCAGGAAGGGCTCGCGCTTGTCAAGAAAACGCCGCCGGACCTTATTATTCTTGACCAGATGATGCCCAAGATGGACGGGGTCAGGGTTTGCGCGCTGCTTAAGGCAGACCGGCGTTTCGCAAAGATCCCGGTTATTATATTCACGGCGAGTGCGGAGAAGGTGGATCAGAAAATGAGCGAGCAGGCCGGGGCTGATCTTTTTTTGACAAAGCCTTATAACATACCGGTGTTGCTCCAGAATATCCAGCGGATGCTGGGGGCATGATAATGTTTGGCCGGTGAGCGTATGCAAAAATATTCCAAAAAATTTATAGGCGAATTCCTTCTGGAAAAGGGTATGGTTTCCCGTGACCAGTGGGACCAGGCTCAGCTCGAGGAACAGCGGACGCAGGAATCCCTTATCCGGATATTTCTCAGGCTGGGATTTGTGAGCCAGGAGGTCATGGCGGATTTTATTGCTGCGCAAACGGGCATGCCGCGCCTTGAGCTTGACAATATGATGATCGCCCCCGACCTTGCCAAAATTGTTCCCGAAGAGCTTGCCCGCAAGTATCAGGTCGTTCCGGTGGTGAAGGTCGGGCATAGTATGATTTGCGCCATGGTCGATGTGTTCAATATTCATGCCATGGATGAACTGGTGCTGAAGACGGGCCTGACGATTGAGCCGGCTGTGGCGACGGAGAATGAGGTCCGCAAGGCGATCGATGCGCTGTATACGATGAGGGGCGACATGGACGGCGCGATCACGACCCTTGATAGTGAGAAGCAGGATGCCCGGGACGTCGAAGAGGCGGATGTGATCCGCCTTGAGGAAGGCAATGACGACCGGCCGGTCGTGCAGTTCGTCAATACCATGATCACCAAAGCGGTATCGGACGGAGCGTCGGATATCCATGTTGAGCCTGAAGAGCAGGCATTGAATGTGCGTTTTCGTATCGACGGGATGTTGCATCAGCAATCCATGCCGCCCAAGCGTTTTCGGGCCGCGATCGTTTCGCGCATCAAGATCATGGCGAATCTCGATATTGCCGAGAACCGCCGGCCTCAGGATGGCCGCATCCAGATGCAAATTGACGAGCGGCGTATCGACATCCGTGTTTCGTTCCTCCCGACCGTGTACGGAGAGAATGTGGTTATGCGGCTTTTGGATACAAGCAATATCAGCCTCGGGCTTGAGCAGATCGGGCTTGAGGGCGAGAACCTTTTAAAGTACCGCCGTTTGCTTGATCGTAACAGCGGCATTATCCTTGTGACCGGACCGACGGGCAGTGGTAAAACAACAACGCTGTATTCGTCGATCAGCACGATCAATAAGCCCGAGCTTTCGATCGTGACGATCGAGGACCCGGTCGAGTACCGCTTACCCGGCATCCGCCAGACACAGGTGGCACCGAATGTTGACCTGACATTTGCGACGGGTTTGCGCACGATCCTCCGCCAGGACCCGGACGTGATCATGGTGGGTGAGATCCGTGACGCCGAGACCGCGACGATCGCGATCCAGGCGGCGCTGACCGGGCATCTGGTCCTTGCGACGCTGCATACGAACAATGCCGCCGGCGCGGTAACGCGCCTGATGGATATCGGCGTTGAACCATTCCTCCTGTCTTCGTCCGTGATCGGCGTGATGGCCCAGCGCCTGGTACGGCGTGTTTGCCGGGATTGTCAGGGCAAGGGCTGCAAGGGCTGCAATTCGACGCGCTATAAGGGGCGTACCGGGATATATGAACTCATGTCTTTTGACGAAAAGGTCCGAGAGCTTGTCATGCGTAAGGCCTCCGCGGATGAGCTTAATCGAACAGCATTGGCCTCGGGTATGCAGAGCCTGTTTGATAACGGCATGGACAAGGTGGCCCGGGGTATTACGACGAAAGAAGAAGTTTACCGGGTGACCCAGCAGGATTAACGCAGGCGTTCGATATGGGGGCATACGCATATAAAGCCAGAAATGGCGACGGAGAACCTATCACAGGTACGCTCGAGGCGGCATCCGAGCAGGCGGCCATGGACCAGTTGCGCGGCCTGCAGTATACGCCCGTAAGGATCACTCTCGTTTCGGAGACGAATACGGTGAAGGATGAGCGGGCATTGACGGATGTCAAACCCCGGCGGGTACGGGTCAGCGACCTTATGGTCCTGTGCATTAACCTGTCGAATATGGTCAGTGCCGGGATCCCCCTTTTGGGGGCGCTGAAAGCTGTTTCTCAGCAGCTCAGCAATCCGTATCTTGCCTCGACGCTGGAAAAAGTTGCGGATCTTGTGACGCAGGGCCTGTCGCTTTCCGGCGCCGTTGAAAAGTTTCCGGATGTTTTTTCAAAGTTCTTTGTCAATATGGTCCGGGTAGGAGAAGTGTCCGGAACCCTCGAGGAGGTATTAAAGACACTGTCCATTTATATGGAACGGCAGGAAGACCTGCGCCAGAAGATCCGCGGGGCGCTTGCGTATCCCACGATCCTTATTGTGGCAGGAGTGGGAGTCATTCTTCTTATTTTGACTTTTGTCATGCCGCAGTTCGTAACGGTCTTTACAAAGGCGGGGATCCCGTTGCCGCTGCCGACGAAGATCATGTATCAGGCGGGGACAGGTTTAAAGCAGTACGGGATCTTCATACTGGCTGGGATCGTGGTGGGTGTGTTCGTGTTACGCCTGGCGCTGCGGACAAAACCGGGAAGAATATTCAGCGACCGTTTGATCCTGAAGCTTCCGCTGTTTGGCCCGCTGACACGCAATATGATGGTGGCAAGGTTCAGCCGTACGCTCGGTTCTTTGCTTGATTCCGGGGTCGCCCTGCTTCAGGCGTTGGATATTTTAAAAGAGATCATTGATAATGCGGTTTTTGAGGAGATCGTTCAGGAGGTGCGTTTCAGTGCCGAGAAAGGCGATGGCGTTCATAAAGCCCTGGTCAGCCGTACGGAATTTCCGAAAGATGCGGTGTATATGATCTCGGTGGGAGAAAAGGCTGGTAAAATGGGGGCCATGCTTTATAAGGTCGCAGATTTTTATGAAAGTAAGGTTGAGTTTGCTATTAAAGAGCTGTTGCTTTATATTGAACCGGCGTTCATTATTACCCTGGGAGGATGCGTGGGCGTGATGCTGGCGTCAGTTATTCTCCCGATGTTTGATATGGTAAAGACGATACAGCGTTAAAGAAAAGGAATGTTTTATGAATAAGAAAGCGTTTACGATCCTTGAAATATTGGTTGTCCTGACGGTTCTTGCGATCCTGATCGGGATCGCAGTGCCTCGTATTAAAGGGATGCAGGACCAGGCGAATATCCAGAAGGCGCAGGCCGAATTAAGGACGCTGCAGGTAGCGCTCGAATCTTACTACGTTAACAGCAGCCCGAATGCGTATCCTGCGAATATCGGGGCGGCGCTCACCGGGGCGTCTCCGCAGATCCTTCAGGCAACATTGGTTGATCCTTTTACAAGTTCCGGGTATGGGTATGCCACGACCGGCAAGTATTATGTGGTTTATTCTGCCGGCCCTGACGGCACCGCAGGAGACGGGAGCGCGTATGCGATCAGCGCGGGCGGCGTGGTCACACACAAGGGCGCAGACGATATTTGCGTTACGAACGGCAGCGGATGCTGAAGCTTGGCCCTGAAAGAGGCAGTATGAAAAACAAAGCGTTCACGGTTCTTGAGATCATGGTGGTCATTAGTATTCTGGCTATTCTTGCGGCTGTTGCCGTGCCGCGCCTGCGCGGGATGCAGCAGGATGGGAATACCGCCAGGGCAAGGGCAGACCTTAATACCCTCAAGGCCGCTGTGGACGCATATTATCTGGCTCAGCCGGTGCATACCTATCCGGCAACAAATGAGATCGTTCAGGGGAAAGTGATGCCAAAATCGGGCACATGGCAAAAGGTTTCGGCCGCCCCGTATGACCCTTTTGGCGCAACAACAACGACGTTGTATAATTATATGCGCTCATCTCCGTCGGGAAAGTTTTATGTCCTGTGGTCGGTCGGGGTGAATGCGGGCGGAAGTGTGACGGCGATCAATGATACGACGGGGGTTGTCACCAAAACAGGCAGCCCTGTTTGTGTGACGAACGGGTCAGGCTGCTGATATTCTTTTGCGTTTATGATAAAAAAGGTTTTTCATTCCCATAACGGGTTCACCTTACTTGAGATCCTGATCACGATCGCACTTTTGGCTGCGGGCATTATTCCGATCATCACAGTTCTTTCAACGGGCATCAGCGCGGAGCGCAGTATCGAGAGTAGGGCGGTCGCGCTGGCGCTGGCCATGGAAAAAATGGAAGGGGTTCGGGATACGGCTTACGCGGGGATCGCGGCTGTGGCGAGTACAGCAGTGGCTTCGTTTACCGATTATTCGTATAAGATCGATGTCGCATCTCCGGCGGCAAATCTGAAACAGGTGACCGTGACCGTAACGTGGGTATTTAAAGGGGCGAATCAGGCTTTAAGCCTGTCAACATATGTGGCGAACGTCACATGAAACGGACAGGCTTTACGCTCATTGAGCTGGTCATTGTGATGGCTCTTTTAATGATCCTGACAGGGGCCTTGATCTTTGTTTTTCTGGCGTGTTTCCGGTCCTGGAACGCGTCTGCAGGCCGTGCCAGGACGCGGACCGACCTTGCGCAGTCGCTCGAGCTCATAGGGAACGATCTGCGCAGTGCGACCAGTATTGATGCGACAACGGCAACAAGTGTGCAGTACTGGATCAATTATAATGGCACAGCGGTGCACCTCCGGCTTTATCGTTACAGCCCGAGCGCGGGATTGTATTGGCTTTTAAAAGGCACTGTGGGTGACCCGGACAGCCGGGGCGCGGTGCTTGTGACAGGTGTTCAGGCGGGCGGGGCAGATATATTCACGCAAACAGGAAGCCTTTATACGATCGACCTTACCATAAATAATGACGGGCAGGTTGTTCATATGAGGACAAAGGCCAGGGCAAGGAATCCGTAATGCATGTTGCTATAGAAGCCGGGGGGCGGAAGGATACGGGCAGACGCGGCAGTATTCTTCTTTTAACCCTGATGATCCTGATGGCAATGGCGGCTGTTGTGACCGCGTTCTTAAGTGTTGTCCTGGGAACAAATTCAACGACCGCGGATCAGTTCAACAGGGCCAAAGCGCTGTATATCGCAGAGGCAGGGTTGCATAAGGGGATGTCGTATTTAAGCCTGGTAGATAGTAACTGGAGAACGGTGTGGTCTTATCCGGTTATTGGCCCTGTGCCGGTGTCGTTCGACTCAGGGACGTACACCCTTTGGGTGACCGGTGCCACTACAGTCAAAATAACTTCTGTCGGAACGTATAACAGTGTGTCGAGGATCGTGCAGGTGCAGTTTAATACAAGTTCGCTGACACGCGTCCCCAATACATGGACCGAGCTCTAGAAAATATTTATGGACGATAAAAATAAAACAAATTCTTTACCCGAGATGCCATCCCCGAGCCGTGAACAGCTGCGGCTTCAGGAAAGGCTTTGCGCGGGGAAGTCTGTTATCGGGGTTGATATCGGGCCGCAGGCGGTGAGCGTTGCCCAGTCCGCTGTTTACCAGGGAAAAGTTACGCTTCTTAAAGTCGCGGCTGAAGCGATCGATACATCGAAGGATCGTAGCCGGGAAGAGGCCATTGGCCTGGCGCTTAAAACAGTGCTGGCCAGGGTTAATACCAAGAAGGCCGAGATCATGTGCGTCCTTCCGGGCAATCAGACTGTTGTTGAAAATATCTGCATGCCGGTCATGCCTCTGGACGAACTTCAGGAGGCAGTCAAGCTTGAAGTGCTCAGTTCCCAGCATTTTGCGATCCACAGGCCTGCGTTTCATTTTCAGGTCGTCGGGCGTATTGTCGACAAGGGGGTCGAGAAATTGAACGTGGCGCTGGCGGTGGCGTCCCAAGCTTCGATCGACAGCCTTTTGGCGAGGTTCATGCCGCTGAAGGCCAAGCCTTTGGCAGGACAGCCAAAGACAGTGCTGGCGATGGCGCCGCTCGGGCTTAACGTGGCGGGCATTATTCCATCGGCTATCGCGATCGAGAATATTATTAAAAAGTCCAAGCTTAAGGTCGACGAGACTTTGGCCGTCCTGGACATGGGCGCGATCTCGACGGAGCTTAATATTTACAGGGATGCGCATCTGGCGCTTTCCCGGCAGATACCGGTCACGAATTTTGACTTGACCCGGGCTCTTATGGGCGCTTTTTTTGGAAATACCGGCAAGGTTGAGCTGACGTCCGAAGAAGCAGACCGGATCAAATATGAATACGGCATCCCGCTTCCCGGGGACGACCTTCTGATCGAAAAAAAGATCACCAGTCACCAGGTATCCTCTCTGTTGCGCCCGAGGCTGGAGCAACTGGCAGGGGAAGTGCGCCGGTCATTTGATTATTATTCTGAGAAAACGCCGGCGGGGAAAGTGGACCGCCTTATTATTTTCGGCAGCGGTGCCAGGATCAAGGGCCTTGCGGAATTTTTAGGGTCGGAACTGGATATTTCCGTATCAACAGGAGATCCGGCGCATGATATTGAGCTTCTTTTTGAAGGGGTTCTTGGCCTAAAGGAGGATTCCCGTAAACTTGCCGGAGCCATCGGGGCATCGCTCGGAGATCCCAAAGGGCTTAATCTTCTCCCCGCCCATTATCAGAACAGGAAGAAGCGGTTTTATCAAAAAATGTTTTTGGGCACGACCTTTACTATTTTTATCGGGATACTGGGGATCATTTATTTTGGGCTTTTACTGCAGGTGGATGTTCAGCGGGCTGAGGTTGAGGCTGTGACGAGTGAATATCAGGGGCTTGTGCCCAGGTTAAAGCAGCTTAAATATGGGATCAACCTGCAGCGCGAGGTGAAACGCCGCCCGGACTGGAGCGTTTTATTCAGGGAATTAAGCTCGCTGTCGGACGATCTTTATCTGACGGAAATGGATATTAAGGGCAACAAGGTCCATTTTTCCGGGATCGTTCTCGAAAAAGACGAGGCTGCCAAAGAAGCACCGAATCAGCTGTTGCTGGACCTCCAAAGCCGGATATTGCCTGATGCCGTGCTTTTAGCGGCCAAGCAGAAATCCAAGAAGACAGATGCGCGGCGTTTTGAGATCGAAGGCCATATGGGCGCTTCAGGAGGTGCCAGTGATAAAGATCGATAAGAAGACGATCGCGCTCTGGTCGGCCGTCGGGATTTTCATCCTGTTAAGCCTGATCGAGGCGGCATTGTGTTTTCCGCTGTTGAGTGCCATTGCCAGAATGAAAGAGGGAAAGACGGCATATTCCCAGGAGATCGTGTTCGCGCGCGACCTTTTGTCGGCAAAACGGGGCATGGGAGTTGTTGCCCAATTGACGCCGGGCAAAGAAGTCAGCCGCATGGTTGACTCCCTGAAGAAAGCCGGACAGAAGAACAATGTGGAATTTCTGGTGTTCAGGCCTTTGCACGGGGTTAAGGAGCAGGATGCCCCGTTCAACCGCGCGTTCTTTGACGCCGAGGTTTCAGGGTCTTTTCGGGATGTTGGGCAGTTTTTGAGCGCGGCACGGAATATGCCGGAAGGGATATTTAATGTTGAGGCCATGCGCGTGTGGTCCGACGCAGCAGGTTCTGACCGGGTAAAAGCAAAGATCACGTTCGCATTATTTGTGGCTAAAAACAATGGATAAGAATAAAAAACTTCTGATCGCCCTTCCTTTTCTCATGACAACGGCCGTCATTGTGTTGCTGCCGAATTTCAAGAGGCCGGATACGGGGCCTGTGCCCGGGGGGGCGTTTCGGATGCCGTCGGAAATTTTTCCGGAAAGAAAAGAGCTGGTGGCTCTTCTTGCCGAAGATTCGTCGGATCATGATGTTATTGCGGATGCGGATTGGGGGGCGAGGGCCCCGTTTTATGCGGGCAGTGAGGTGAAAGCCCCGTTATCCTTGCCCGAATCTTCATTGAGAAAGTTGCCCGAGCTTTCGGGCGTCCTGTGGCATGAAGAAAAACCTTGCGCGCTTCTGAATGACCGGGCGGTAGGTATTGGTGACCGTGTTGACGGATTCATCGTGAAAGAGATCCGTCAGGACAGGGTTATTCTCACGGAAGGTAAGACAGACAGGACCATCCTTCTTCATAATTCTTTGGAAGTTACGCCGCCGCAATCCGAAGCGGAAGAGCCTAAACCTGACAAACCTGCGGTTGTTAGCGCACCAGAACCATCCTCTTGACGGGCCCCGACCAGTAATATTTGTTCCCGAGGCTGTTTACGATCATGTCTATGCTGACCGTGTATGTTCCAGGTGACAGCGGGGGGACCAGGGTGTTGTATGTTTCTTTGATCCGTTCGCCTTTTTTAAGCGGCAGGCCGTAGGCAATGAGGCGGGCTTTCCCCAGGATCTGCTGATTCCCTTTAAATAGAGATACACTCACCCGCCCTTCTTCGGGAAGATCTTCATGGATATCCCAGCCATAGGTGATCGGAAGAAGTGTTGTTCCATGCGGGAGGAGTTCAGGGATATCCAGAGTTTCCAACGTTATTACAGGGTTTGAGAGGATGTTTATAGGGGCCGAAGAATGGCCTCGGGAAGAAGGCAGCGTTTCGATAAGCGGATGAGCCCCTCCCAGAATTCTTTTTAGAAGCACCATGTCTTCCACGGCGGTGTCAACAGACCAGTCTTTGTTCAGAACAAGTTCTTTGATCGCGTGTGTATTGCCCAGCGGCATTGAAAAATCGATCACCGCGAACATCACATTGTCCGCGAGGCGCTCGGTCAGGTGTGTAAAAGTATTGTAGGTCCGTCCGGCAACAAAAAGTTCTTTTCGCGTGGCAAGGCAGGGGAGTAGATTGACGCTTGCGGCAACAGGGGCCGCGGCATCGATCTTTGAAAGGATGGCATGACGGGCGTTGCTCATGGGTGTATTGTTCAGGAATGCCCGTTTGTTCCATTCGGGGATATAGCAGGCGCTGAAGATAAAGAGGCTGATGATGATCATGGCTACAAGCCGTTCATGTTTCTTCCATTGGCCCAGGGAGTTCAGCGCCGCATAAAAAATAAAAGCAGTCATGGTGGCTGCGTAATAGTAGAGAACGGATTGCTGGCCTTGGAATTTAGAGAGCAGGTTTTGAAGGAAGAGCGTTGTCCCCAATAGCAGATACGCCGGCTTAATCTCACCGACAGGGTCATCAACGATCAAAAAAGTGCAGTTGAAGATCTTAAAAATACCATCAACAACATTCAAACGGAACTGCAAAAGGCGCACCGACAGCTTGAAGATCAACAGCGCCTTCAAGCTGAACAGTCGGATCATTGGGCCGAACAAAAAGTTCTTGCTCAAAGAACCGGCGCGCAAGTTGATGCGATAAAAGACACCCTCACCGGCATGGCCACAGAATCCATCAGGAACAAACAGGAAAATAAGGACTGGCAGAAAGATTACGTTGCCACACTCCTGAAGCTCGAAGAAAAACTAACTGCATCCGCCGAGAGCATCGTATTTCTCACAGCCCGCATAAAACGGCTTGATGGAGACCTTTCTTTTCAAAACATGGAGAGTCTTCGTAACCAGGTCAAATTCCTGAAACATGCACTGGATCAGATCATGCATGCTTTGCCCGCGGAGGACCCCGCGGCTCAATCCATCCAGCGGGACTTTAACCCCTACATTTTCTCGAATTCCGGGCACTGATAAACCCGAAGGGCTGTTATTTCTTCAAGCCCTTTTCAAGCGCGGCTTCAATCTTCTTTTCTTCCACCTCGATCGCATGCAGTTCAGCCATCATGCCTTTTATTTCTTTCATTTCTCTCATCACCACATCATGCGTTTCCTGCAGCAGTTTCTGCTGCCTTGCCCCCTCGATCTTGGCCACAAACGCCAAAACCGGCAATGCCACCCCTTGAAAGAATGTCTGTATAATATATTGCACCCATTCCAGCGGTGTCTTGGGCGTTTGAAAAAACAGGATCGAGAGCGTCAAGAATGTCACCCCGAAGAACATGACCATGGTCGCCAGCGCGTCTGCCAATTTTGTTGCAATCCATTCATTGAAATTATTGCGTACCTCTGCCATTGCCGCCCCCTCTGATGTTTGGAATTTAGCGTTAAAAACGCCTCATAGTACCTGTTTTTTGTAGCGGAAGCGCATCGGAAAACCTATGACAAATATCCCGGATCTTCTGTGCGTTCTCGGCAAACCACTCAAAGGACAGCGGCCAGTTCTTCGGATCGGAAAGGTCCATGACGGACTTTATCCGCACCCAGCAGGATTTTCTTCCGGGCTGGCTGTCCCACACAAGGGCTTTGCCCATTTCAGCCTCGACCTTTATCCTGTTCGCCTTCAATCGTTCAAATAATTCTTTGGAATCCGGGATCCAGAAACTGGCCATGATGAGATTCTTCGGATTCTTGGTATCCGCGCCGATCAACGATAAACATATCTTGCATCCCGGCGATCCGATCTTGACCACCGCTTCGTTCTCGCCCTCGAACGAAGAGAACGTCCAATCCAGGCCTCTGTCATCAATAAAAAGTTTTAATTCCCGCCAGTACGTTAAATAGATCTGCTTTGCATGTGCCATTAGATCCCCACTGCTGTTTATTTCACAATATGAACATTAGCCGCTCCGCGCTGTGCCGTGCGGGCATACGTCACGGCCGGCTTGCCGAACGCAATGACATAGCCAAAAATATGATCTTCCGGAATGCCTAAAGATACTTTTTCCTCCGGAAGGAGGTCATTTAACGCCCAGCGAAGAAGCCCGCTCCAGACCGTTCCAACGCCCAGGCTCTGGGCGAATAGATCAAAATACGAAAGCGCAATATAACAATCCGGTATGGGCGAAACTGCATTCTTCGGCGCGGAAGCAATCACCACATGCGGCGCCCCGCGAAAAATGACATCGATCTTTTTTTCTTTCCACAATTGCGCAAAATGCCCCATGAACTCAAGCCCTTGAGGAAGACGTTTTTCTTCAGCCAACCGTCCGATCCCTGCCATAACCTGCTCTCGGAACCGGGCAAGTCTTTCTTTTTTATCAATGACTGTAAAAAGGACTTTCCGGTCATTCTTGCCCGACGGCGCATTACCTGCCACATCCAGAAGGCGGCGGATCAGCGCCGGATCCAGGTCTTCGTCCCGATACGCACGGATCGAGCGGCGCCCCTTGATGAATGTCTCAAAATTGTCGGGATCAATACATGGCGTACCCAACGGCTTGCTGTTTTTAGCATCAAGCCCAAAGATGGAAATGGCCCCCGACGGGCATATCGTAAAACAATGCTGACACTTGTAGCATCCCTGCTCTTTCTCCGGCGTCACGAGCGGATATCCATAAACCATATCAATAACCATTGCCGGGCACGCCTTTGCGCACGTCCCGCATTTGACACATTTCTGATGATCAACGTTGAAATTCAACATAGCATCCTTTCCGCTTATTATGTTCCCTGTCGCTTCATCTTCCTTTTTCCAGCTCCTTGATCCTGTCTTTCAGTTCGATCATCCTTAATTCCCGCCCCAGCATGGCCTTGTTGGTTTTTTCCAGGGACACAACCTTTTCCTGCAGTTCCTTATCAAGGCGTTTGCGTTCCGTCAGATCCCGTCCGGTCCCTGAAAAACCGATCATCTGGCCCTGATCATCCTTCAAGGCCGCCCCGTGAAGCTCATACGGGATCCTTCGGCCATCTTTGGCGATGAAATCAGCAAATTCTTTTGAAACACCTTCTTTAAATATTCGCTCAACAGCCTTCGTAATCCGCTGAATATCTTCTCCGGCAAAAAAGTCTGTCGGCCTCTTCAAGGCCAATTCTGCGTCGGTATACCCGGAAACATGCCTGAACGTGCTGTTCCAGTTTAAGAATTTTCCGCTCACGTCGAACACGTAAAAAATATCGTCAATCGCGTTGAGTGCGCTTTCATTGAACGCCTTTGCCTTTTTTAGCGCATCTTCCGTCTTCTTTCGATCGGTTATATCCTGAACCGTGCCATAAAACCTGGCGATCTCTCCCTTGGAATTCTTGTCGATCTTTCCAATTGAACAAGCCCAGATAATATCATGGTTCGGCTGGATGATCCGGAACTCAACTTCGTACGGGGTCCCTGCCGCCATCGCTGTCCGAACCGCCGTATCAATATATCCCCAATCCTCGGGATGGATCACCCTGCGGTGCTCCGGCCATGACGGCGAAGGGCCCTCGGGGTCAAACCCGAATATCCGAAACATTTCTTTTGACCAGGCCGTTCTATTTGTGACAACATCATATTCCCAATTCCCGATCCTGGCCACCGTCTGCGTTTCCAAAAGCGAGCTCGCACTCTTTTTTAGCTTCTCCTCCGCGAGCTTGCGCTCGGTAATATCGCTGAATACAACCACTGCGCCGACCAGTGTGCCGCTTTCATCCCGCATCGGCGTGCTGATATATTCAACCGGAAAACATGTGCCATCTTTGCGCCAAAACACCTCATCATCCTTGCGGTGGATACACCCATCGTGGTACGCGGCATAGATCGGGCATTCCTCATGCGGATAGGGCGTTCCGTCGGCTTTCGTGTGATGCCAAAGGCTATGCTGCGATTTCCCCACTATTTCCTGAAGTTCAAGGCCAACCATGCGTGCTGCCGCTAAATTTGCAAACGTTGTCTTGCCATGGAGATCCAACCCGCAGATCCCCTGGCCTGATGATTCCAGGATCAATGACATCCAAATGGAATCCTGTTTTTCGCTATCCATAAAATGGCCTCGTATAAAAATATTCTTTGTTAAAACCCGCGTATACTTTAACGCATATCTCGCCGAATGTAAATGCCCTGTCCACTCAACATTGAGATCGAACAAACGGAACAAAGCGAACAAAAATAGTGTGTCCCGTTTATTATTATCTTATACTTATTTTGTGCCTGGAAATAATCGTACGATCAATCTGCTGGCTATCGGGACCTGCACGGCGCTCGCCGGAGTGTGGGGGCTTGTCCTCACACTTAAATATTACCACTTCGGCTACACCGGAAGCGACCTGGCCTTATATGCCCAGCTCATGTGGAACCTCGCCCATGGCAACACGCACACCTCCCTTTTCGGCGGAAACTTTCTCATCGATCACGCGAATTACATAGCCTTCCTTCTCGCGCCCTTGTTTGCCATCTTGCCGACAGCCTTGGCTCTTTTATACCTCAAAGTGATCGTCTTCTTTGCCGGCGCCTACGTCCTTTACTTGATTGCGCTAAAGAAACTTTCCCCCGCGTTGTCTTTTTTCTTCATGCTCGGATATGTCGTTTATCCCCCGAATATATCCATGCTTTTCTTTGAATTCAACTTTGAGAACCTGGCTCCGGCCTTCATCTTCCTGGCCTTTTATTTCTTTGACCAGAAACGCCTCATGCCGTTTTTGCTCACGGGCCTTCTTCTGGCCTCGATCAAGGAAAATA
>JADFWS010000149.1 GCA_015234065.1 Candidatus Omnitrophota bacterium | reverse complement strand
TTTACGGAAGCGTTTGTAACAAAGATCTATCCGCCCAAGAAATTGGGATATACCAAAATGCAGCCGTTCGTCGGATGGTGGAGCATTTTGAAACCGTTGTTCTATCTGGGATTGGGGCTTAAAAAATGAAGATCTACGGTAAAAATCCGGTCCTTGAACGTTTGAAGGCGAACCCGAAGAGCATTCGCAAGATCTTCGTCGAGTTCGGGAATCCCGAGCACAGCTATGTCGCGCAGAAGGCGCGGCAGCATAATATTCCGATCGTCGCGGTCCCGTGTAGCAAGATGCATAAATTAAGCCGGGATCTGAATACGCAGGGCCTGCTTATTGAAGTGGATCCGTTTGATTATATTGATTACGACGATCTTCTTGACCTGGTGATCGCGGAAAATGTCACGCTTCTTTTTCTCGACGGTTTAACAGACCCGCAGAATCTCGGTTCGATCATTCGCAGCCTCGGTTGCCTCGGCGGATTCGCGATCGTGCTTCCGACGCATGACTCGGTTCATGTGACGGACGCGGTGCTGCGCGTGGCCTGCGGTGGGGATAATTATGTCCGGATCGCCAAGGTGAATAATTTGAACAATGCGATCGAAAAAGCCAAGTCCAAAGAAATCTGGATCGCGGGCAGTGTGGTCAAGGACGGGGAAGATATTTGCAAGGCCAAGCTGCCGTTCCCGCTCGGTATTGTGGTTGGTTCCGAACAAAAAGGGATCCGCGAGATCACGATCTCAAGGATCGACGTTAAATTAACCATTCCTATGGCACAAGTGCGGATGTCGTTAAACGCGGCGCACGCCAGCACAATTTTCTGCTATGAAGCCTTTAAACAAAAAAAGAGTTTCAAAAAAGCGTAACGATGCGGTCACGGCGCTGGACTTCTTCGCCGAGGCCGGGCTGTTGAAACGGGTGAAGCGCAGCGGTTGGTGGGTTGCGGGCCTTGAAAATCCGGAAAGCGTGGCAGACCATTGTTTTCGCTGTGCGGTCATTGGTTTTTATATGGCGCATGCCGAAGGTGCGGATCCGTACCGGGTCCTGGGCATGACGCTGTTTAATGATATTCATGAAGCGCGTATTAACGATCTTCACAAGATGGGGCATTACTACATTGATTTTAAAGCCGCTGAGAAAAAGGTCTTCCACGATCAAGTGGCTGACCTGCCAGGAAAGATACGCACGTCGCTGACGGATATTCGAAACGATTACGATACGCAGGGGACGCTCGAAGCGTTGGTCGCGCGTGATGCGGATATCCTCGAGTGCCTGGTTCAGGCGAGGGAATACGAGGACAATGGGTATCCTGTCGCAAGAAAATTTCTTCGCCGGGCGCCGGGATTCCTTAAGACAAAAACCGCGCAAAAGCTTTGGAAAGCGCTTCAAACATGGGATTCAACCGTGTGGTGGGAGAATGTGGTTAAATTTGAGCGTTAGCCTGGTTAAGAAAGAGATTGAATTGGCGCGTGTCCGAGATTAGAATTAAAAGCAATATTAATCATGTAAGTTGAATGTTATGAAAAGGATAGGAATTGCCGCCAGTTTGGCTGCGAAAGATAATATAACGCGCTACAATATCCTGGTTGTGGTGTATTCTGTTCTTTTTTCTTTGCTGATCTTTTTTTGCTGCGGTTTTGTTTTGATCGCCGGGCTGGCGCTTATTGCGTATGCCACAAAAGGTTTTCTCGTGATCGAGCCGAAAACGGGTTTTTCGTCGATCGTGACGGTATGCCTGATGGCGCTTGCGGTGGTGATCGGCCTGGTCAATCTGGCCGCGATCTTGGTGAACATCAAATTAAAGAAATGAGCCATGTCATTTAAAAACCTGGAATTCCAGAATTTTATCCATTCTTTAAAGATCGGCATTGCGCGGACGACCGCTGGCCAGGGGGCTAAACTGACGTTCGCGAACGCGGTGTTCTGCGCTATGCTTGGCGTGAAGAAAGACGGCCTCAACGGAAAAAAAATCGCGGATGTGTTTGCGGACAAGAAACAATTTAAGAATTTGATGCTGCAGCTGCGTTCCGGTAACGGCGTCGACAATGTTGAAGCATTGTTGAAATGTAAAAAAGACGCTACGGTTTGGACATCTTTGTCTGTGACGGTTGAAACGGACCCGAAGGGGGCGCCGAAATTCTTTGATTTTGTGATCGAAGATATTACGAAGCAAAAAGCGATCGAGCGGGACCTGTCCCGGTCACGCGAGCTGTTTAAGGTTGTGTTCGAGAACTCGGCGGCCGCGATCACGGTGACGGATAAGGACGAGCACATTATCGCCTGGAATCCTTTTGCCGAGCAGATGCTTGAAATGACGCGTGAGGATCTTTTTAACAAGCCTGTTAAAGATCTTTATCCGGCGCGTGAGTGGCGTAAGATGCGCAAACTGAATATTCGTAAAAAGGGCCAACTTTCCGGGATCGGTACGAAGGTCATTAAAAAAGACGGCACGATCCTCGATGTAGATGCGTCGATCTCGATCCTCAAGGATCCCAAGGGCAAGATCATGGGTTCGATCGGCATTCTGCGGGATATTTCAAAACAGATCCGTATTCAGGAAATGCTCCTTCAGGCCAAACTGTCAGCGGAAGAGGCTAATAGTTCCAAGAGCCTTTTTCTGGCCAAGATGTCGCACGAATTGCGTACGCCCATGAACGCGGTCATCGGGATGCTTGATCTGACGCTCGATACGCCCATGACCGATGAACAAAAAGATAATCTTAAAGTGGCGAAAGAAGCGGCCGGGAATCTTCTCGGATTGCTTAATGATATTCTGGACCTGTCGAAGGCCGAGGCCGGGAAGATCTCGATCGAATCGATCGAGATCAGTTTGCGCGATGTGATCAAGAGCGTATGCAAAGGGCTTGCGGTCCTGTCGCAGAACAAAGGGATCGAACTTCGCCACAGCATTGCCGAGGATGTTCCGAATCTGGTGATGGCGGACCCGGTAAGGATCCGGCAGATCATTATTAATCTGGTGAATAATGCGATCAAGTTCACGCATAAGGGTTTTGTTGAGGTGTTTGTTTCTCAGGCATCGCG
>JADFWS010000148.1 GCA_015234065.1 Candidatus Omnitrophota bacterium | reverse complement strand
GAAAAAGAAGCGCGAAGTTGTTTATGATGCCGAGCATTTTTTCGACGGCTTCAAGCATAATCCTGATTATGCGATCAAAACGCTTTTAGCGGCAGAGTCGGCCGGCGCGGACACGATTGTTTTGTGCGACACCAACGGCGGGTCTTTGCCTGAGGAGATCGCCGGCATCATTAGCGAATTGCGTGCTTTTATTAAAGTGCCGCTGGGGATCCACACGCATAATGACCTTGATCTTGCTGTCGCTAATTCTTTGGCCGCGGTTGAGGCCGGCTGTGTTCAAGTGCAGGGGACATTTAACGGTTTTGGCGAGCGCTGCGGGAACGCGGATTTGTCGACCATCATTGGAATACTTTCCTCCAAGCTTGATATTAAAACGATCCCGGACGCTAAGCTAAAGACTCTTAAAGAAACGGCTTTTTTTATCAGCGAAGCGGCCAATCTGCCTGTTGCGGACTTTCATCCTTTTGTCGGTCATTCCGCGTTCGCGCATAAAGGCGGCGTGCATATCGATGCTATTCTGAAAAATCAGAAAGCCTATGAGCATGCCCAGCCTGAACTCTTTGGGAATCACCGTCGTTATATCACCTCCGAGCTTGCCGGCAAGATGCCTTTTGTCCTGAAAGCCGAGCAGATGGACCTTAAGATCGACAAAAAGTCCGATGCGGCCAAGGAACTTCTTAAAGCTCTTCAGGAAAAGGAACTGGCCGGGTATCAATTTGAAGGCGCTGACGCTTCTTTTGAATTGTTCATGAAGAAGCAGCTAAAGAAGTATGCGCCATTTTTTACTCTCGAAGGCTTTCGTGTTCATACGGAGAAAAAAGCGGTCGGTGATGCCTGGGCTGAAGCGACCCTTCATATTGAGGTAAAAGGACAGCGTCAATTCAGTGCCGCCGACAGTGTCGGTCCGGTTGAGGCGCTGGACAAAGCTTTGCGTAATGCGCTGACCTGTTTTTATCCGACGCTCAAAAATATGCATCTGACCGATTATAAAGTCCGTGTGCTGGATACGAAAGACGCAACGGCTGCCAAGGTGCGGGTCTTGATCGAGTCTCAGGACGAGCATGATGCCTGGACGACGGTGGGTGTGCATGAGAACATCATCGAGGCCAGCTGGGAAGCTTTGGTGGACAGTATTGAATATAAGCTCCTTAAAGACCTGAAAAAGTAATGTCCGACATCGCCTCCCGTTATATCCCCAAAGATATTGAAGAAAAACGTCTTAAGTTATGGGACGATAAAAAGCCGTTTCACGCCGTTGCTGGCCGCGCGAAAAAGGGCAAGTTCACCATTGTTATCCCGCCGCCTAATGTGACCGGGGTGCTGCACATGGGCCATGCACTTAATAACACCCTTCAGGACATCCTGACGCGCTATAAGCGGATGCAGGGCTTTGAAGCGCTCTGGATGCCTGGAACGGATCATGCCGGGATCGCAACTCAAAACGTTGTCGAGAAACAGATCGCCAAGGAAGGGTTGACGCGCGACGCCCTGGGCCGTGAGAAATTCATGGAACGCCTGTGGGAGTGGAAAAAGCACCATGGCGATACCATCATTAACCAGCTGCACAAGCTTGGCAGTTCCTGTGACTGGGATCGCACGCGTTTTACCATGGATGACGACTATTCCGACGCTGTCAAAGAAGCTTTTGTTGAGCTTTATCATCGCGGGTTGATCTATCAGGGCAATTACATTATCAACTGGTGTCCGCGCTGTGAAACAGCCTTGGCCGATGAGGAAGCAGAACACAAAGATTCTAACGGCAGTTTATGGCATATTAAATATCCTTTTAAAGATAATCCCGATCAATGTGTCGTCGTGGCCACGACACGTCCGGAAACCATGCTGGGTGATGCGGCCGTTGCGGTCAATCCGGCGGATGAGCGCTATCAGGGGCTGATCGGCAAAATTCTGATCCTGCCGCTGATCAATCGCGAGATCAGGATCATCGCTGATGATTTTGTGGACCGCGAATTCGGTTCAGGCGCGGTCAAGGTAACACCTGCCCATGATCCCAACGATTTTGCCATGGGCCGCCGCCATGATCTTGAATTTATCAATATCATGCATCCTAACGGAATCCTCAACAAGAATGCCGGCAAATTCGACGGACAGGAACGTTTTGAAGCCCGCAAGAATATCGTTAAAGAATTAAAAGAACTCGGCCTTCTGCTTAAGATCGATTCTCATGCCCATGCCGTGCGTCGCTGCTACCGCTGCGATACGGTGGTGGAACCGTATCTTTCCAAACAGTGGTTTGTGAAGATGAAGCCCCTGGCTGATAAGGCGCTGGCTGCGTACCGCAGCGGGCATCCGCGGATCCAGCCCAAGCGCTGGGAAAAAGTTTATGAGAATTGGCTGGTCGATATTCGCGACTGGTGTATTTCCCGCCAGATCTGGTGGGGGCACCGTGTGCCGGTCTGGTACGACTCTGATGGCGATATTTTCTGCGCCAAGAGCGAAGCTGAAGCCAAAGCGCTGGCAAAACAAAAACACGGTAAAGATGTTGTTCTTCGCCAGGATCCTGATGTTCTGGATACCTGGTTTTCCTCATGGTTATGGCCTTTTGCGACACTCGGCTGGCCGAAAAAACGTGAGGATGTCGAATTTTTCTATCCCACAGATGCTCTTTTTACAGCGCCCGAGATCATTTTCTTCTGGGTTGCGCGCATGGTGATGGCGGGAATCGAATTCATGGGGAAGGTGCCTTTCGACGACGTGATCCTGCACGGGACGGTGCGTGACGCCAAAGGCCGCAAGATGTCAAAGTCACTGGGCAATGCCATCGATCCGCTGGAGATCATCGAGGAATACGGCGCGGATGCGCTGCGCCTGAGCATGGTCCTTAATTCAGGACAGGACATTTATATTTCCAAAGAGAAGTTTGAAGTTGGCCGCAACTTTGCCAATAAACTCTGGAATGCTTCGCGTTTTTTATTAATGAATATCAAGCCTGAAGCCAGGGTAAATGATTTCAGTTCCATTGATATGAAGCATCTGGATCTGGCTTCGCGCTGGGTCATTTCACGTTACTTTAAGGCCCTGCAAGAAGTTGGTACGGC
>JADFWS010000147.1 GCA_015234065.1 Candidatus Omnitrophota bacterium | reverse complement strand
GATTTTGGCGCACATGCCACATACACCACCGCCTGTGCGAGTGGAATTCTAGCCTCGGGCAACCCTACAAATTCTGAAACCTGCATGGCCGCATTCGCAACCAGGAGCGCATTCGGATCCGCGTTCCCCACATCCTCGGCCGCACAGATCACAATGCGCCGGGCAATGAACCGCGGATCTTCACCCGCATAGATCATTTTTGCAAGCCAATACAGCGCCGCATCCGGATCAGACCCGCGCATGGATTTAATGAACGCCGACGCGGTATCATAATGCTGATCGCCGTCACCATCATATTGAACGATCTTTTTTTGAATTGATTCCTGGGCGACTTCGAGCGTGAACACAACAACCCCGTCGCTATTCTTGGGCGTTGTGAGCACGCCCACTTCCAGCGCATTAAGCGCCCGGCGCGCGTCACCATCACAAATATCCGCCAGAAATTCGAGCGCTTTCTTATCCGCCTTCACCTGATATTCCCCCAACCCCCGCACCTTGTCCTTGATCGCCCGTTTCAGCAAAACAAGAATGTTGTCTTTTGTAAGCGGCTTGAGTTCAAATACCAGCGAGCGCGACAACAGCGGCGACACCAGCGAAAAAAACGGATTCATGGTCGTCGCGCCAATAAGCACCACATTCCCGCTCTCCACATCCGGCATCAACACATCCTGCTGAGCTTTATTGAAACGATGGATCTCATCAATAAAAAGGATTGTCTTGCGCCCCGCGGTTGCCAGGCGGTGCTTGGCCGCTATAATGATCTTGCGCAGCTCTTCCACATTCGAAGAAACCGCGTTCACGCTTTCAAACTGCGCATTCGTCTTTTTGCTGACGCAAAGAGCGAGCGTGGTTTTTCCTGTTCCCGGGGGGCCGTAAAGAATAAGCGATGTGACGCGGTCCGCCTCAACCGCGCGCGTAAGCAACGTCCCCTCGCCCAGAATATGTTCCTGCCCTACATATTCTTCAAGCACTGACGGCCGCATCCGCACCGACAGCGGCGCATGTTCCAAACTATTACGCTCAAAAAAGTTCTCATCCATAAATAACTTTCTTCTCACATGATCATTTCAGCAGATAAAAAAACCCTGCGCAAAAACTGCGCAGGGTGCACATAAGACCCGCTTATGCCGTTGGAAGCATGTGTACTGAACCTGGTTACCAGGTGGGGAAAAGCTATAAGCCCACGGGCTTGATAGACAACATTCCCCTGTAATATTGTGTTGGTTCAATATTACGTACCCCCTGACGAACACAGCAGGCAAATTTTAACGCCGCACAACACCAAACGTCTGAACCAGCGCCTGAACAACACTCTCATGAAGCGTACTTAATTCATCCTCTGTCAGGGTACGCTCTTTCGACTGATATGTCAAGGACAGCACAAGGCCCTTGAATCCAGCCTCGATCTTTTCCCCGCGATACTCTTCGAGCAAATCAACCTTTCGAAGCAAGGCGCCGCCCGCTTTAAAACACGTTTCTTTAAGCGCTGCGAATGTCGTGCCCTTTACCGCCAGGCTCACATCGCGCACCGCCGCCGGATATATATCCAACGCATTAAATTTCTCGCGCGGCAAAGCCGCATCACGGACGATCTCCAAATCGATCTCGGCAAAATATACCGCGGCTTTTTTAATATCAAATTTTAACAGCACCTCATCCGCCACGCGCCCCATGATCCCAATGTCCTGGCCATTCAACGTGATCCCGGCAGCCTGTCCAAGTTCATACGCTTTAGCCTGAACCGGCGCGAACAGAAAAGCAGGAACACGCAGTTTCAACGCCAATTCTTCGAGCGCGCCTTTAAGGTCGAAAAAATCAACGGCGTCGCGTTTGGCCCCTTTGCGCCAATCACCAGCCCGGCGGCCCGTCATCATGACCGACAATGTCCAGCGCTCACCACTCACAAAATATCGCTTCCCGACTTCAAAGAACCGCAGGTCTTTTTGCCCGCGATTCATGTTGGACGCCGCAACCATGAGCACATTGGGAAGTGTTGTCGGCTTCATGAGCTCCTGCTCCGCTGACATCGGATTCTGCATCCGGATCGCGTGCCCGTCATAGCCGGTCTTCTCAAGTGCCGCGCGGCTGACCATCGCATACGTCAAAATCTCATTCAATCCCTGTGCGATCAGAATATCTTCAGCTTTTTTAAAGAACATCTCGCGTTCGAGATCCACCGGAATATTTCTTGCTGGCACGGAGGGCAGCGTCATCGGAAGATTGTCATACCCGATCACACGCGCAATTTCTTCGACCACATCCTCTTTGATCGCCAGGTCATTGCGAAAATGTGGCGGAATAACCGTCAATGCCTTATCGCCAGATACCACAATACAACCAAGCCGTTTTAAGATCTTCTCGCCCCGGGCCAGGTCGAGCGTTGAGCCCATCAACTTTTCAATATCCGACACCGTAACGCGAATTTCATGGCGTGCGCGCGCCTGTTCTTTGGCGATCACATCTTTACGAGCCGCGATCTTTCCACCTGCCAATTCCAGAAGTAAATCCGTCGCCCGGTTCGACCCTTGCTCAACGCCGTTCCAGGACACGCCGCGCTCAAAGCGATAACACGCATCGCTGCTCAGCGCCAATTTCCGGGATCCACGGCGGATCACGCCCAGGTCAAAATGCGCGCTCTCAAGAAGAATGCGTTTCGTTGATGTCGTGACCCCCGTGTCGCGCCCGCCCATAATACCCGCGATCGCCACCGGCTTATGCGCATCCGCGATCACTAAAATACTATCATCCAGCGTCCGCTCCACATCATCAAGGGTCACGATCTTTTCGCCCTTTTTCGCCCGGCGGACAATGATCTTTCCGCCTTCAAGTTTGTCATAATCAAACGCATGCAACGGCTGGCCCTGTTCGAACAATGCAAAATTCGTAATATCAACAATATTGGAAATAGGATTATTACCGACAGATACAAGCAGTTTTGCTTTATCCGCAGGAAATGTTTTTACGCAAACGCTTTCAATAAGTGTCGCAATATAACGGCTGCAGCCTGACGGGTCTTCGATAGTAACGCTTACATCCCCGCAATCGTCATATTCCTTCACC
>JADFWS010000146.1 GCA_015234065.1 Candidatus Omnitrophota bacterium | reverse complement strand
CCCACGTAACACCGAGTCCTTGGCACACTTATCCTAAGCTTAATATGTTCCGCCATCGTTTCCGGCGCCTCGGACGGGTCAGCCGGCGCCTCGCCCGCCGCTGTAGAAGAAACAACCTGTAACGCAAGCGGCTTGGTGCTGTACGTCTGCCCTTTCACAACCACATCCACGGATGGGATCGTGAACATCCCCTCTTTCAACGGAAGAAGCATATACGTAAACGCTTTTGCCGCCGAATAAACCCCATTCACGACGGATACCTGTGTCGACGGGCCCACAAAACGCACCTCAAAGCCGTCGATAGGTGGAAGCTTGACCTGGTCCAAGTCCTGGGTGCCGTGCAAAGTCAGTACAAATTCCGCGGCAGTCCCCATGGGGACTTTCGATGCGTTTACTGTAGCCTCAAACGAAACATCTTCGGCAAAGGCTCGGGATACGCAAAACAAAAGAAGTAAAGCGCAGAAGAAATTTCTAAGCATTACCAATCCTTCTCCACCGCGCGTTCCTCGCGGTGTTTCTGAATAAAATTCAACAACCCTTTGGGCTGCTCATTCCTGTCAAAATCATCCAAAACAGCAGCCGCTTCTTCTGAAGATAATAGTTTACCTTGCTCGCCTTGTCCAGCCGCGCCCTGTTTTTCATCCTGTCCCGGCGCATGCTCGGGCTTTGCCTGCGCGTCCTTCGCTTCCTGACCTGCCTGGCTTTTATTTTCCTGCCCCTGAGCTCCATTTTGAGACTGATCCTGCGCTCCCTGGCTTTCCTGAGGCTTTTGATCCTTGCCCCCTTGTTGATCCTTCCCACTTTGTTGATCCTTGCCGTCCTGCCCGTTTTTTTGATCTTTTCCTGACTGCCCGTTTGAACGCTGCTGTTGTTTTTGCTGTTCGAGCTTCTTCTTCAACCGCTCGATCTCCTGACGGACAAAATCCCGATTGCCAGCCGCGTCGAGTGCCTTGGGGTCTGCCTCGATCGCCTTATCGTAATGCGGCGTGGCTTCTTCCAACTTCTTGATCGCAGCCTCGGCATCCCGGTCCTCACTTGACAGGCCCTGCTGATACAACGTATTTCCTAAATTATAATGCACACTACCTTTGAATTTTTCATCATCCGACAACAGCGCCTGCTGGAACTTATGTGCCGCCCCATCAAAATCCCCGGCTTTGTATAACGCAGCCCCCATATCATATGCGATAACCGCATCTTCCGGACTTTTGGCCTGTGCCGCTTCATATTTTTCGCCCGACGCTTTATAATCGCCTTTTTTATACAGGGCATTCCCCTCGGCGACCTCATGCGCGCCAGGCAGCGCCCATGCCCGAGGCACAGCGCCCAATAAACAGCAACAAAAACAAAAAACACCAAAGAAACGTTTCATGACTTCCTCGTCAAAATAAGTGCCTGTGCCAGAAAACACAACAGCGCCAACCCTGCGAATATCTGATACCGGTCGTGATATCGTTTTTCCATATCGCTCTCAATATCCCGTTTTTCCATCCGGGAAAGCTCATTGTCATACAAATAATCCAGCCCAAACTCAGCGCCGCTTGCGCGCGCGTACGCACCGCTCGTCGCGGCCGCGATCTCTTTCAGCAATGGCTCATTGAGGCGCGATTTAATAAAATTCCCCTCTTTATCCTTCAAGAAACCCATCTCACCCTTGTCATCCGGCACACGAATTAACTCGCCTTCACGCGTCCCGATCCCGATAGTATAGACCCGGATCTTTTTCTCCGCAGCTTTCCTGGCCCAGACAAGAGGATCACCTTCCCAATTTTCGCCATCCGTCAAAATAACGACCGCCTTATATTGTGCCGGAATATCCGTATACCCGCCCAGAGCCGTTTCAATAGCCTTTCCCAGATTGGTGCCGCCGCGGGGAACGGTATCGATCGAAAGGTCGTCAAGGCTCAGTTGAAACCCGGCATAGTCCGCCGTCAACGGGCAGACCAAGAACGCATCTCCGGCAAAAGCGATCAAGCCAACGCGGTCCCCCTTCAATTTCCTTAAGAGATCTTTAACCGCAAGCTTGGTGCGCTCAAGTCGGTTCGGCTTCAGATCTTCGGTCAGCATGCTTTTGGATGTATCGATGGCGATCAGAATATCCACGCCCCGGCGCTTCACTTCCTGCCACTCAAAACCCCATTGGGGCCGGGTCAATGCCAGAATAGAAAAAAGAAATGTCAGCACTAAAAAAACATTCTTCCAGGTATAACGCTCAGGTGAGAAATTCGCAGCCACAACATTGGACAGTTCCTTCTCAACAAACTCTGCCACCTTTTTACGGCGACGCCTGGCCAGCATCACCACAAGGCCAACGAACGGCAACAGAAGGATCAATCCATAAAAATATAACGGCTCGGCAAATCGCATGATGTCCTTACGGGATCTTTAAAAATACAGTCCTCGAGAGTACAGCTTCCAATAAGAGCAACACGAGAGCCCATAAAAGGACCCCCTTAAAATGCTCCTCATATTGACGGTATCCGATATCCTCGAATTTTACTTTTTCCATAGCATCGATCTTCTTATAAATATCCTTGAGCGACTCTCCGTCGGTAGCCCGGAAATACTGGCCGCCGGTAATAGCCGCCACTTCCTTGAGCATATCGTCATCCACCTCGATCTTCACGTTCTGGTACACCGTGTGCCCAAAAAGATCGGTCACCGGATAGGGCGCAAAACCTTTGGTGCCGGCGCCGATCGTATACACCCTCACACCAAACGCCTCCGCACTTTTTGCCGCGGCTTTCGGGTCGATCTTCCCCGCATTGTTGATCCCGTCTGTCAGCAGGATCACCACCTTGCTTTTCCCATCGGCCTTGCGCAGGCGATTGACCGCTGAGGCCAACGCTGAACCAATCGCGGTCCCGTCTTCCATTAAACCGAAATTGATCCGGTCCAAATTCGTCTTAAGCCACGCATGGTCCGCCGTCAACGGACACACCACATACGGCTTTGCCGCAAATGCGATCAATGCCACCCTGTCATCCTTGCGTGCATCAATAAAGTCCGCAACAACAGCCTTGACCGCTTCAAGGCGATTCTGCCTTCTGCCGCCGAAAGAAAGGTCCTCGGCCATCATGCTTGTCGACGTATCGATCACAACCGCGATATTGATCCCCT
>JADFWS010000145.1 GCA_015234065.1 Candidatus Omnitrophota bacterium | reverse complement strand
TTCTTTTTTGCTGGTCATTGATCCTCGCTTGGGTTAAAAATGTAACGGTTTCTTCCAGGCTTCCTTGAGTTCCTGCACATCCGCCTTAAGGCACAAATTATCTTTAAGGCCGTACACAAACATCTCGGGCGCTTCCTGTACCCGGCCGATCATGCCGAACACAACCCCTTTGAGTAAACGCTCGAACGCCATCTGATCTTCGGGCGCCACTTCGACGAGAATACGACTGTTCGATTCGGAAAACAACACCATGTCATCGCGCGTGATCGTGCCTTCCACCGGCACCGCTTTGAGAATCAGCGTTGCGCCGAATTCACCGGCGAACGCCATCTCGGTCAGCGCGGTGAGCAAACCACCCTCGGAACAATCATGTGCCGACTTGACGAGCCCCTGGCCGATCGCCTTGGACAGCGCGGCATAACTTTTCAGCGCGTCTTTCGCCCGGACCTTCGGGACATCCCCGCCGGAAACGCCATACGTCTGAAGATACGCCGAGCCATTCCATTCCGGATATGTTTTTCCGACCACATAAATATAATTTCCGGCACGTTTAAGATCCATGGTCACAGACTTGGTCACATCCGCCACGATCCCCAGCGCCGAAATAAGCAGTGTGCCCGGAATAGCGATCGACTTGCCCTTATCCGTATATTCATTATAAAAACTGTCCTTGCCGGAAATGAACGGCGTGCCATAGGCCACGGCAAAATCGTGACAACCCTTGGCGCAGCGCACAAGCCCGCCGAGCCTGTCCGGCTTGTCCGGATTACCCCAGCAGAAATTATCGAGAATGGCGATCTTGGAAAGATCCCCGCCCACGCACACGATCTGACGAATGGCCTCGTCGATACAGGAGGCAGCCATCCAATACGGATCGATCAACCCGAAACGCGGATTGATCCCGTTGGATACCGCAAGCCCGTGATCCACCCCGAGCCTCGGACGGATAACGCTCGCATCCGACGGGCCATCGCAGGCGCGGCCCGACAGCGGCTTGATCACGCTTCCGCCCTGAACCTCATGGTCATAACGGCGGATAACAGCCTCTTTGGAACACACATTATAATCTGAAAGCACTTCGCGGAGCTTGGCTTCAAAATTTTCCGGGCACTTGAAACGCGCCTCATGCACGGCCGGAACCGTCCAGCTCGCTTCTTTGGCAATGCGCGGCACGCCATCGTGCATAAACGCCATGTCAAGGTCCGCGACCTTGACCCCGTGATACACAAGCTCGAGCCGCCCCGTTCCCGGAAACGTACCAATGACCGCAAGGTCCACATTCTCGGACGCAAACAATGCTTTAAGCCGGTCGATCTTCGACGGCGGCACAGAAAACACCATGCGCTCCTGCGATTCCGAGATCCAAATTTCCGTGTAATTAAGCCCCTGATATTTAAGCGGCACCAGGTCCAGGTCCACGCGCGCACCAAGCGTCTGGCCCATTTCACCGACTGCGCTCGACAGCCCGCCCGCACCGCAATCCGTCACCGCCGTATACAGCCCCTCATCGCGCGCCTGGATCAGCACATCGAGGACTTTTTTCTCTTCGATCGGATTCCCGATCTGCACCGCGCCCGAAGACACCACCTCGGATTCATGCGTCAACTCACCCGACGAGAATGTGGCGCCGTGAATACCGTCGCGGCCCGTTTTCCCGCCGCATACAACGATCAGATCACCTTTCAGGACCTTCTTTTTATCCTTGCCCCTGGGAATGATGCCGACCGTGCCGCAGAATACCAGCGGATTGCCGACATAATGATCATGAAAAGAGATCGCGCCGTTTACCGTCGGGATCCCCATCTTGTTGCCGTAATCGCGAACCCCGCTGACAACCCCCTTCATCACGCGTTTCGGATGAAGTGCGCCAGCCGGAAGGCGAGACGCCGGATACTCGGGCGGCGCAAAACAAAATACGTCCGTATTGCAGACCGGCTTGGCACCCAGGCCTGTCCCTAAAATATCGCGGATAACACCACCCACGCCCGTATTCGAACCGCCGAACGGCTCAAGCGCGGAAGGGTGATTATGCGTTTCCACTTTAAAACACACGTCAAATTTGTCGTCGAACTTCACGATGCCGGCATTATCATGGAACACCGACACACACCACGGCTTATCGAGCGTATACGTTGCCTTGACGATCGTTTGCTTTAAAAGATTGTTAATGACCTCGACCTTCTTCTTGCCTTTTTCGGTCACAGTATAACGAATGTTGCCGCGGAAGGTCTTGTGATTGCAGTGCTCGCTCCAGGTCTGGGCGATCGTTTCCAGCTCAATATCCGTCGGGGAACGATCGAGCCCGTCAAAATATTTCTGGATCGCGAGCATCTCGTTCGCGTTCAGATACAGCTGCCCTTTGGCGCTGATCTCCAAAAGTTTTTTTGCCGGAACTCCGCGCAGAGGAACATGCGCCACATCCGGCACAGCCTTCACCTTGCGGTCGAGCTCAATATGCCGGAATGGATCTCGCGGATCGCGCACGCCGTGCTGAATAAGTTTATTCATGAGCGCCTTATCCTTGACCAGCTCCAGCTGAACATTGGATAAAGCGCCTTCGATCACAAATTGCTTTGACGTGCGGATGGCCGTGACGCCTGTGATACCCAGGTCGCGCACGCCTTTTAACGCCGAGGCTTCAACCGGATCCATAACGCCCGGATTATAGGCAATTTCAACCACATGCCCATCTTTGGCTTTGACAAAGGGCACAGAGAACGGCTTATCACTGAGGCGATAATCCTGAACCACCAAATCCACCAGAAGTTCGCGGGCAATACGCTCCGCCTGAGGTTTGGCAATGGCCCCATCCAGGATAAACACCTGGACAACACGCACAGCGTGAACGCTCGTCATGCCAAGGTCTAGAATATCGCGCTGAACACCCGCGCCCGCGGCATCAAAAATGCCGTCTTTATCTTTGATTTCTATGCGCCAGATCATTTGGATTTCCTGTTACAACGGGCATGTTTCCGGTGAGCCCACATGCCACTCAATTATTTTCCGGTTACTCTTTTAAGGACTTCCTGATACCCTTCTTTGATATTGCCCAGATCGTTGCGGAAACGGTCTTTATCCAGGCGAACGCCAGTACCCACTTCCCAAAGGCGGCAGGTGTCCGGCGAGATCTCATCCGCCAGAACAATCTGTCCCTGACAGCGGCCAAACTCAAGTTTGAAATCAATGATC